>CAIYES010000449.1 GCA_903925275.1 uncultured Bacteroidales bacterium | reverse complement strand
TGCTGCTGTTTTTCCTTACTGGTACAATTGTGAGTAATCATTAAAAAAAATCTTAATTTTGCACCACCATATCGTAGTATAAACCTTTAATTATTGAAAATGAAAAAATTAGCTAAGCTTTTTGCCATTGTTGTATTGATCATTGGTTGTTCGTTTGCATCGCATGCTCAGAATCCGATCAAGATTGGACATATTGATTTTAACACACTGTTGGCTGCCATGCCGGGGATTGATTCCGTTAAGATCAAACTTCAGAGCTACCAGAAAACCCTTACCGACCAGATGGATGCTATGAAAGCTGAATTTGAGAGTAAATACCTTGATTATCAATCACAGGCTTCCAGCATGTCGGATTTGATTAAACAAACAAAAGAGAAGGAATTGTCTGATCTTCAGGGTCGTATTGATGCTTTTCAACAGAAAGCCAGTACCGATCTTCAGGCAAAACAGCAGGAATTAGTTGCGCCTTTTATTGAAAAGGCAAAAGCAGCCATTAAAGAGGTTGCCAAGGAGAATAAATATACCTATGTCCTGAATGCCATCGAAGATGTGGTCATTTACAAAGATGAGGCAGATAATGTAATGCCGTTGGTTAAGAAAAAGCTTGGTATCCAGTAATTGGATTTTTATCGAATTCAGGCCGGTATTTGAAGGAGTACCGGCTTTTTTTATAAGTTTACATTACTTTTGAGAATTGATCATGACGATAAATCCTGTCCTATGAAGAAGCATTACAATCGCAGGGATTTTATACGTACGGTGGCTGTTACCGGAGCCGGGCTGATGGTGGGAGATGAACTGCTCGGTTCAATCCTGCCTGATGAACATGAAGGTCCTCACCATTCTATTCCCGTTGCCCGGGCGATGGATAAAGTCAGGATCGGCTATGTCGGCGTTGGTCTTCAGGGTACCTCGCATGTTGAAAATTTGCTAAAAATCAGGGGAGCCCAAATTGTGGCCGTGTGCGATATCGTCGAGAACCGTGTCAGGCGGGCACAGGATATGGTCGAAAAAGCAGGGTTCACCTGTCCGGCAGGCTATTCGAACGGGGAAACAGATTGGCAGCACCTGTGCGAACGCCCTGATGTTGACCTGGTTTATACTGCAACGCCATGGCAGTGGCATGTGCCTGTTTGCCTGTTTGCCATGAACCATGGGAAACACGTGGCAACGGAAGTCCCGGCAGCCCTTTCGGTTGACGATTGCTGGAAACTCGTGGAGACCTCCGAGAAAACCGGCAGGTATTGCATCATGATGGAAAACTGCAACTACGATAAAGTGGAAATGCTGATCCTGAACATGGTAAAAAAGGGACTGTTCGGGGAGCTCCTTCATGCTGAATGCGGTTACCTGCACGATCTGCGCCCGGTCAAACATGATATGCAGGGAGAGGGTGTCTGGCGGCGCGATTTTTCAATGTATCATAACGGTGATCTATACCCCACGCATGGTTTGGGCCCGATTATGCAATGTATGGACATCAACCGTGGGAATTATTTTGATTATCTTGTTTCAGTCGGTTCCAAAACCCGGGGGTTGCATAATTATGCCATGGATAAGTTTGGCGCCGGAAGTCCGCAAGCCAAAGAAAAGTTTATCCTCAGTGATGTGGTCACTACGGTAATCAAAACCATGAACGGTGAAACGATCGTTGTCACCCACGATACCAGTTCCCCAAGACCTTACAGCAGGAACATCATGGTACAGGGAACAAAAGGACTGATCAGGAAATACCCGGATCCTAAAATATATATTGAAGGGTTAAGTAAAACGGATGATAAGTGGGAACCGATTGACGAATACCTTAAAAAATACGAACATCCCATCTGGGAAGAGCTTGAGAGCGCCAGTAGGGGCGCCGGCCACGGCGGGATGGATTTTATTGAGGATTACAGGT
>CAIYES010000448.1 GCA_903925275.1 uncultured Bacteroidales bacterium | reverse complement strand
ATTTCTGCTTCTGTTTTTTTTCGTTCCGTAACTTCACGTATTATTGCAATTACCTGATCATTGCTATTGGGAACCATCCTGGCTTCAAATTCACAAATTCCTTTGTTTGGTATTTGCAACTGATATTCAAAAACCTGCATTTGTCCGGTTTGGATGGCCAGACTTGTTTTTTCATCTATCAGGTCGGCCAGGTCAGGCGGCAGGATATCCCGGCTTTTTTTTCCGATGATGGACGCTGTCTGATAAACAAGATCCTCTTTTGCAGCTTTATAATCAATGAATACACCATCCTGGTTGAGCATAAACATCATGTCGGGTATAGCAGAAATTAGCGAACGGAAATGGTTTTCACTGTCCTTCAAAGCTATTTCCACCTGTTTGCGGTCGCTGATGTCGGTGTGCGTGCCAAACATCATCAGCGGTTTGCCTTCATCTGTGCGGGTAATCACCTGTCCCCGGTCGTGAATCCAAACCCAGTGACCATCTTTATGTTTCATCCTGTATTCGCAGTCATAATAGCTTAGTTTCCCGATGAAATGCTGTTCCAACGGTTTATACGAAAGCATCATATCCAAAGGATGGACAAAGGTTTCCCATTTTTTAATGCTGGTTGGCGACAGTTCACTGAGTGTATGTCCAATCATCTGAGCATACTGTTCATTGATTACGATTTCACCTGTTTGTATGTTCCATTCCCAGGTACCGGCACGGGTTGCCTCAACGATATTGGCCAGCCGCCAGCGTTCCTCGCGCAGCGCTTCATCAGCCTTCCTGCGGGCGGTAATGTCTCTGCCTTCCCCAAGTATTGCAGCAGGTATTCCATTACCGTTCCGGATGAGGCTGAATTGACTTTCCAACCAGAATGTAGTGCCATCTTTACGGTAATATTCAAGTTCCATCGTGTTGTGAGGCACATAATCTTTGTTGGATTCAATCTTTTGCATCTCCCTGCTAAACGATTCCAATGCAACTTTGAGCGATTCAGGCGTGAGATTCTTCTCCATCGGCAGATCTTTGATCTCCTGGGAACTAAAACCGCGTAACTTTTCAGAGGAAGGACTTTGATAGGTGACATTAAAATTCATATCCATTAGCCATACAATGTCCGTCATATGCTCCGCTAACAAGCGGTACTTCTCATCGCTATCCTTCAGCGCATTCTCAGCCTGTTTTCGGTCTGAAATGTCCCGGACGATGGCCTGCAGAGATGACTCCCCTCCAATTTCGATCTTATTGAGACTTACTTCCACGTCAAAGGGAGTTCCGTCAAAACGTTGGTGCTTCCAATAAAAAAATTGAGGATTGCCCGCCAATGCAGCATGAATTTTTTCTGCCGATTTTTCGGAGGATTGCCGTCCATCGGGTTGCATAATTGGTGAAAATTCGGCAGGGGCGTGACCTACGATATCTTCCTTCCGGCAACCAAACATAATTTCCGCCTTTGTATTACAACCCTGGAACACTTTTTCATTCATGATGAAAATGGCATCGTTTGCCGATTCAAACAAGGTTCTGAATTTTATTTCGCTTAGCTTAAGTTCATTTTCTATTTGTTTTCGTCCGGTGATATCAATGGCAGTCAGGTGATATTGATCTTTTTCTCTGGAAGCGATGCCTGTAAGATGAACATCCATTGGCTGATTCGCATTTGGAGAAAGGGTTATCTCACATTCTGTTTTGGCATTAGTCTTAATCAGATTCCCTAAAAAAATATTGAACGCAGCTATGGTACCATTTGAAACATACAGGCCAAACGGACGATTTATTAAGTGCGCTCTCTCTTTGCCCAGCATTTTCGAGGCGCAGAAGTTTAGCTTAATAATTTCACCTTCATTTGAAAGCGTAAAATAGCCTGATGGGGCAAAATCGTATAATTCAGTATATTTTTCGGCAGTAAGTTCTACCTGGTTTTTTGCAAGGATGAGTTCTTCATTCTGTAATTCCAACTCTACCTTGTGAACCTCCAGCTCTTGAATGAGCTTTAGCTTATCGGCCTCAGAATATAGGGAAGCTGCCTGCGTAAAGTTCTTTGCCAACAACTTTTCTGCCTTTTTACGTAGGATTTCAGCTTCTAAATTGTCATCGGAAGTTTGCATAATTATTTTTTTCTTAAGCTTGGTTCACACACGATTGGGTTGGCTCGCATAGGCTATTTCTCTGATTCTTAATTATTGGCCGGTTATCAGAAGAGAAATATCACCCGCACAATATTTTATCTATGATTAAGAACGATGAAAAAGTTTGCAACCGTTATTTTTAGCTTCACCAAATACAAACTTACACATAAAATCAAGAAAATACAATATGGCCTAAAAATCAGAAAGAAATATATTTTTGACTTGTGAAAGGGTCTTTTGCGAATTAAAAAATTGATTGATCACCATTAAACCAGTAATGAGGATGAAACATAATCCCATCAAAAGCCAACGGTTAAATATAATTGAACAGGCATAACCTTAAAAGCATGAAATACAGTATTCCCGAAGTGCATCATCATCATTCACTGAGTCTGCAAGGATATGATTATTCAGGCGAGGGATTATGTTTTATTACAAATTTGCAACAAAAACCGGCAGCATTCATTCGGAAAGATTTCTAAAGAGGAAATGATCCTTGATGAAATCGGCATTACTGCTCAAATAATGTTAGAGAAAGTACCCAAGCATTTTAGCCATGCAATGGTTGCTGAACATGTGTTATGCCAAACCATGTTCATTTGATATTGGTGTTAAATGGTATACGCAAATTCGTCGGTGATGGCGAAATGATGGTTGACGGGATAAGGCTTGATGTGGGGCCATGCCATGGCATGGCCCTACGGGCAACGGATGATGGGAT
>CAIYES010000447.1 GCA_903925275.1 uncultured Bacteroidales bacterium | reverse complement strand
CTTTTTGTACCCAACATTTCATTTGGATTTTCCATCATTGAAAAGATAAGGAGTGCAACTAAAAAAACACTTGACGTCCATCTGATGATCGTGGATCCTGACCGGTATCTTGAGCGATTTATTAGCGCTGGAGCCGACATCCTCAGCATTCATGTCGAAGCCTGCAAGGATCCGCTTCATACAATTAAATCAATCAGGAAACTCCGCGCAAAGACCGGTGTGGTTATCAACCCTGAAACCCCTGTAAATATTCTGGAAAATCTCCTCGGATATGTTGACATGGTACTGCTTATGTCGGTGCATCCCGGATTTGGCGGACAGACCTTTATTTCAGATACAATAAATAAAATCGTAGCGGTAAAATCCATGATTGATGAACGAAATCTCGACGTTCAAATTGAGGTGGATGGAGGTGTCGATCTGCAAAATGCCTGTTCCCTCATAAAATCAGGGGTCGACATCCTTGTTGCCGGTAACACTATTTTTGCCTCTGCAGATCCAATTCAAACCATCCATCAACTTAAAACCATCTGTTGAATTCCCATTTAGTTTTTTTCCTTTCAGGGCTTCATCATATTTTTTCCTATTTTTACACAAAAATCATCCTCTGCATGGATTTCGTTGGTGCCAGAAAATACATCCTTCAGCGCTTAACTTCGGAATTGAGTCCTGAACTATTTTACCACAGCCTGGAACACACCCTCGAGGTTCATGAATCGGCACGTCGATTGAATGGAATTGAAAATGTTGATGAAAATTCAAAAATCATTATTGAGACCGCAGCACTGTACCACGATGCAGGCATGCTTGTTAATTATTCCGATCACGAAGCCCACTCAGTCGCCATGATCCAAAAAATTCTTCCCGGGTTTGAATATACCAAAGCTGAGATTGATCAGATATCCGGATTGATCATGGCTACCGTGATGCCTCAACGTGCCACCAATCTTCACGAACAAATCATCTGCGATGCCGATCTAGATTACCTGGGCCGTAACGATTTTTATATTAAATCTTTCAAACTCCGGCTTGAATGGCAGGTTTACGGAATAAGAAATACTACCCTGCGGGAGTGGGTTGACATTCAGATTAAATTCCTTTCTGAACACCACTATTTTACAAGATCTGCCATCACACTCAGAAATGAAGAGAAACTTAAAAACCTGACAGAATTTAAACAGTTAATCCATAACTCCTAACCTGTAAATCGTAACTAATTAATCGTAAACCAACTTTTTTATGGAAACAACAAATCAGGTCAAAAAATACAACAGCATCGTGCTCATCCCGACAGATTTTTCGGACGTATGTGGTAACGCAATTTCGCATGGTGTAAAACTGGCCAAGTTTCTCGGATATAAAGTTTGTATCCTGCATATTATTAATAAAGAGACCAAGGCAGAATTGAAAAAGAAAAATGTAGCGGTTGATTATGTGGATTACCGTTTGAAGGAGTATAAAAAATACTATGAAAAAAAGTATAAGGTTGAAATTGACACACTGGCTGTTGAAGGAAACATTTTTTCCACAATCAGCAAAGTTGCAAAGGATATCAAAGCCAACCTGATGGTAATGGGAACCCATGGAAAAACAGGCTTTCAGCATGTTTTTGGCAGTTATGCCCTGAAAGTAGTTGTGGAGTCACCTGTTCCTGTCGTCGTGGTTCAAAAACGAGCATTCAAACAGGGTTACAATAACATTGTATTCCCTGTGAGTAATGATCTTGAGCCAAGGCAGGCAGTTCATTGGGCAAAATTGATGGCGAAATTATTCAATGCCAAAATTCATATTTTTCTCTCCCAGGAAAAAGAAACCGGGCGGAAAACAAGTTTAAACATCATTACCAAGCAGATCACGGACGTTTTTTCTGCAGAAAACGTTTCTTACTGCATTCAAACTGCAGAAACTGATCGGAGTTTCGCAGAATATATTATCTCCTACAGTGTAATCAACCAGGCCGACCTGATCATGATCATGACCAGGCCCAACATTGACGTTCCCGGGTTCAGCCTCGCCGCCTGGGATGAGCGGCTAATGTTCAATGATGCTCAGATTCCTGTTATGGGGATTAATCCGGTGGAATTGGGCTACCAGTATTACGAATGGTCAATGCTGGCGTAGTGAAATGGTGAAATGGGGAGATGGTGAAATGGTGAAATGGGGAGATGGTGAAATGGTGAATTGGTGATCTATGGATACTCTGCAGGTAAAGCAAAGGATTGCAGCATTATCCGATGAAATCAGGAAGCACAATTATAACTATTATGTGCTTTCGATGCCTGTAATCGGCGATTTTGAATTTGACCTGCTATTGGAGGAACTTATACGGCTGGAAACTGATTACCCGGAATTTATTGAACCCGATTCACCTACACAACATGTTGGGGGCGGAATAGCGAAAGAGTTCCAGCAGGTTCAGCACAAGTACCCCATGCTTTCGCTCGGCAACACATACTCAGAAGAGGAAATCCGCGATTTTGAAGAGCGCATTCATAAAATCATCGGCGATGAAGTTGAATATGTATGTGAACTGAAATTCGACGGTGTTGCCATTGGACTCACCTATCGCCAGGGCATCCTTGTACAAGCCATTACACGAGGAGATGGCATCCAGGGTGATGATGTTACCACAAATATAAAAACGGTTAGGAGCATCCCTTTAAAGCTGCATGGCCAGGGATACCCTGAAGAATTTGAAATTCGCGGGGAAATTATTCTGCCCCATGCAAGTTTTGGAAAGATTAACCTGCAACGGATAGACAATGGCGACGAACCATTTGCCAATCCACGAAATGCTGCATCCGGGAGTTTAAAAATGCTGGATTCGGCAGAAGTGGCAAACCGGCATCTTGATGGTTTCTTTTATTATATACCCGGATATCATCCTGCGTTCAAAAGCCATTATGAATGCCTTACTGCAGCCAGATCGTGGGGATTTAAAATTTCCGATTATGTGGTACGCTGCAAGACCCTGGAAGACATCTTTGATTATCTGAATACCTGGAATACAGCCCGTTACGATCTGCCCTTTGACATTGATGGGATCGTTATCAAAGTCAACGACCTGCGTCAGCAGGAGATGCTCGGGTTTACGGCAAAATCACCACGATGGGCCATTGCCTATAAGTTTAAAGCAGCGCAGGTGACCACCAAACTGTTGTCTGTTGCATTTCAGGTTGGACGTACCGGAGCCATCACCCCCGTGGCAAACCTTCAGCCGGTTCAACTTGCCGGAACCATTGTGAAACGGGCTTCTCTACACAATGCCGGCATTATCGCATCGCTTGATGTACGCATCGGCGACACCGTATTTGTGGAGAAAGGCGGTGAAATCATCCCAAAAATAGTTGGGGTTGACCTTGATCAGCGCCCTGTTGATGCAGTGCCGCTTACATTTATCAGCGACTGCCCCGAATGCGGAACTGCATTGGTCCGCACAGAGGGTGAATCTGCCTGGTATTGCACGAATGAAACCGGCTGCCCGCCGCAGATCAAAGGAAAACTTGAACATTTTATCTCACGCAAGGCAATGAATATTGACAGCCTTGGAGAAGGAAAAATAGAAATTCTTTTTGACAACGGGCTTGTACACCATTGTGCTGATTTGTACGATCTAACCTATGACCGTCTGATAGGCCTGGAAAAAACCTATGAATCAACTGAGGATAAAAAGGAGAAAAAGATCAGCTTCCGTGAAAAAACCGTTGCCAACATCCTGAATGGGATTGAAGCGTCGAAAAAGGTCAGTTTTGATCATGTCCTCTACGCATTGGGAATTCGATTTGTGGGTGAAACCGTTGCGAAAAAGCTGGCAACACATTTTATTTCAGTGGAGAAACTCATCGACGCTGATTTCAATGAGCTGATTGAGGTGGAAGAGATCGGTGAAAAAATTGCTCAAAGCGTCCGCGCCTGGTTTTCAGAACCAAAAAATCTTGAACTCATCAACCGACTCAAGGCAGCAGGAATCCGTTTTACTATGGATGAATCCCTGGTTCCTCCTATAAGTACAAGGCTTACAGGGTTTACATTTGTCGTTAGCGGCGTTTTTGAAAAATTTTCGCGGGATGAACTGAAAAAAACAATCGAAGCCCATGGAGGAAAAAACACAGGTTCCATCTCTGCCAAAACCTCCTATCTCCTGGCCGGAGAAAATATGGGGCCCGAAAAGCGGAAAAAAGCGGAAAAACTTGGCGTCCCAATCCTTTCGGAATCAGAATTCTTAAATTTTCTTCAATAATCGGTCATCAGACAAAATTGTTAATAAGTTTCTCTGGGAAAATTTGGTTTATATTATAAAGTTGTTTATATTTGCAATCTATTTACAATTTAACAACTAAACCTATGGAAACAAAAGACAATTTAACCGGGCAAAACAGCCTGAAAATCATCAATGAAATGATTGAAACAGCAAAAAAAAGTGTCAATGACTACAGTTTTCACTATTTGCTCTGGGGCTGGTTAGTTCTGATTGCCAGTGTTCTGGACTATTGCCTGACAACGATTCGACACGATCCTAACCATTGGCTTCCCTGGCCTGTGCTGATGGGAGTCGGCGGTGTTGCAGCTTTTCTCTATTCTCTGTTCCAAAAGCGCAAAGAAAAAGTAAAAACATATTTCGAGACCTTTCTTGGTTATACGTGGATCAGCGTTATAGTTGCCCTTATTCTGACAGCTTTCGTCGCCATCAGTTTCGGTTACGAGGCAGCATATGCTGTAATCATGATTATATACGGTATGGGATTATTTGTTTCAGGCATGACATTCAGGTTCATTCCATTGATCATAGGCAGCATTTGCTGTTGGATATGCGCTGTGGTGGCCTGTTACGTAACACATGAAACCCAACTTATTCTTCTTGGCTTGTCGGTATTAAGTGGATACATCATTCCCGGTTATATATTAAAGTTAAAATTCAAAAATGAAAACGCTCAGTGACCTTGACCCCTTGCTTCATTCGCAATTGCGCCTCGCTGTTGTATCAATTCTAATTGGTGTTGTGGAAGCGGACTTCACTTTTCTGAAAGAAAAAACGGGATCCACTGCGGGGAATCTAAGTGTTCAGTTGGAAAAACTAAGTGCAGAAGGGTACATTTCAATAGAGAAATCGTTTCGCAACAAACGCCCTTTAACTACCTGCCGGATTACCCCGAAAGGGATCCGGCAGTTTGACAATTACGTTAAAGCCATTCAGGCATATATTCAACCACAAAAATAAAAACCGGCTACTCCTTTTTGGAGAACAGCCGGTCTACCCTGTCAGGGCTCTTCACCCTGACAGGGTGGTTTGTTACTGTACTTTCTTGATTGATCCCGCTCCTGAAACGCTCTGATCAATATCTGTAGGTGATCCTTTGTACTTCACGCTGCCGGCTCCGGAAATTTCAGCCCTTAACTTTTTAGAAACGTTGATTTGTGCATTGCCGGCTCCACTGATTTCGATGTCGTAGGTTTCAGCAATAAGTTCATAGCCAAAAATATCTGAGGCTCCCGAAAGATCCATTTTCACTTCGACTGCAGTTCCTGAAAACTTTAATTTACTGGCGCCACTGCAATCCAGACTAAGTTTCTGGACAGCAATATCCATTCTAGCATCAGAGGCACCTGATCCGTCTATGCTGAGTTCCGGGACTGTGAGCTTGCCATCGGTTTGAATATCCACTGCTCCGCTGACATCAATCATATTCAAATCTTTCACTGTAACATAAACTTTAAGAACCGTTGAATGATGAATGGGCTTCTTCGTTTCTATTTTCAGTGTATTCCCGACCACATCGGTACGGATAATAGGCAAAATATTTTGATCGGCTTCAAGGGTGACCTCCTCGGCCGCCCCTTGTTTTATTATAATGTCGAAGGCCCCTGAAACTTCAATGGTATTGAAGGAACCAACTTTTCGTGTTTCCTTTAATACATTGCCATCACCGTTTGTGCCGCCTATCATCCGGCAACTGGCAAAAAGACTTGACATTCCCAGGAACAGACTGGCTAACAGTAACATTGAAAAAAATCTGGTTGTTTTCATAAAATTCAATTTTAATTGATTTGACGTAATTATTTGGTTTGGTTACAATAATAAAGTTGACATTTCATTACTTTCCTTGCTTGCATTGTTTGCATTGGCTGCATTGGCTGCATTGTCTACATTGTCTGCATTGTCTGCATTGTCTTCATTGTCTTCATTGTTTACTTAAGTCTAACATTCCCAAACTCACTATGCACATTTACTTTCGCGGTTGGGGATTCAGTTCCGCCGATTATACCCTTGTAAATAGTTTCAGTAGGTGTAGTTGAACGAAACGAAAATTTGGCTTTATCCGATGGAAAATCCAGGTCGCAGAATTTGAGGTCGGCTTCAAGATTGTATTTGGCCTGCTCGCTCAGCCCTATTGAAACATCACCGTATTTATTGCGGATATTTACCGAGGTAAAATCGGCCGGCATTTCATGAACTTCGCAATTCCCGTATTGAATATCAAGATTCAGACTTTGTTCAATTCGTTGAATATCGAAATCTGAAAATTTCGATCTGCTGTCGATAGCCGATGAATTTTCCATATTCAGTTTGCCCCCTTCAAAAACCACATTGAGTGCGATAATTTTTTCGGCATCGAGATTTGAAAATTTTGAATCAAGTCGCAAACTGCCCGCATAATCGAGCGTCATTTCCGAATATTTCAGCGTCACCACTGCACCTTTGATCCAGTTTATCCGTGCTTTGCTGAATTTTATATCGAGAAGATTATCGGAGTTTCCCAGTTTTTTGACTTCCAGATTCCCATACCCCAGGCTGATCCTGCTTTTTCCCTGAATCTCATTGATGTAGATATCTCCAAATTTGTTGGTTAGATCGAGGCTGATGGTAGTCGGCATATTTATCAAATAATCAATGGAAAACTTTCCTTCATTCGAGTTTCTGGTTTTCTGGACATTGGTATTGGCGGTAACTGCTGAAGGGGAGTCTGTAAAATCGATTATAATCTGATTAAACTTTTTTTCAGCATCCTTCTCATTCGCAGCCGAAACAGTGATGGTAACTTCGAAATTAATTGAATTCTTTTCCCAATTGGCACAATGTACCTTCCCAAAACGGTTGCTCACCGTGAGCTGGGCATCAGGATTTACGGCAAACTCCCTTTTAATTAACTTGGTGTATTCATCGTGTGCCTTTGCTCCTTTTATTCCAAGCAGGAAGATAAATACAAGGAGGAAGAATGCTATTTTGATAATTGTTTTCATGGTTTTAGTGCTTTATTATTTTATGGACTGAGATAGTTTTGAAATAATGTTAGTCAGCATAGTTTGCTTCATTTGCTGGTTGCGTATTATAGCATCAAGGATATGTTCATTACCGGGGTTTTCGGCGAGAGATTTTTTCAATTCGTCGGTTGTAGCATCCAGACTCTGAATTTCTTTTACGGCAGAAGCGCTCAGTGTGCCTGCATCCTCACGATTTGCTGCCAGCTTATGGAGGGTGGCGATTTGTGTATTCGTTTGATTGTCATAATACTGAACAGCATCCCTGATTTCAACCGGCAGCTCTGATCCTCGTTTTTCGGCAGCAAACCTTTCCTTGATTTCTTGGGTAGCAAAATCGAATACAAAAACACTTACAGTGATAAGGATGATGATGAGTGCGGCAATTTTTAGCAGAAGTGAGCGGTCACGACCCGATGGTTTCAAAACAGGTTGTTCTGCCAAACGGTCTTCGAATCGTTTGAAGTGACCCGGATCCGGCTCACCGGAATCGAATTCTTCAAGGTGGTTTTTGATATATTTTTCCAGGTTTTGCATGGTTAATTTGCGCTAAACATTTTGTTAAAACTATTTTCCTTCAGTAATCCCAGCAATTTGTGGCGTGCCCTTGAATAACGGGTACGCGACAACTGGTTCGAAATTTTCAGAATCTGTGCAATCTCCTCATGGTCATACCCTTCAATCAAAAAAAGCGACACAATGACCCGGTATTCATCTGAAAGTTGTGAAATGGCTTTTTTGATTTGAGCTACCTGAAAAAGAATCTCTTCCTCTCTGTTGTCATTAAAATTATCAGGAATGTCATATTCCACTTCATCAAAAGAAACTGTATTTTTCAATTTCCTCAGGTAGTCGAGGGACCGGTTTATCACAATACGCTTTAGCCATGAACCAAATGAACCTTCGCCGCTGTATGAGTTTAACCGCTGAAACGCATCAAGAAAAGATTCCTGCATGATGTCTTCTGCTTCAGCTGTATCGTTCACAATTCTCAGGCTGGTGTTGTACATGGCTTTATAGTATCGTTTATAGATCTCATATTGTGCTTTTCGATTACCGGTTCTGCACTCGTCGATAAGCTCCTGGTGAATATTGATGTATTTGCCTTCCAAGCTCCCGGATTTTTGCCAAATGACTCGGCGGTTTTTAATATGTTACAGTTTGAGAAAAAAAATTACAGATTTGCGCATAAAAAGAAACGCAGTGCCCCCAGATTATAAATGTAAGACAAATTCAACCTGAAAACAATTACAGGAACAAATCTGTATAAAATATCTGTAACAATCTGTGCGAAAGCCATATGAATGTTTCGGCAAAATGAGAAAATATGCATTTTGGGAACTGCCTCCAATCCTTTACCTTTGCAGCTGTTTGAAAAAAATTCATATACCGGTCTATTTTTATCCGTTGGCGGCGATGCTCTTCTGGGGGCTCTCCTTTATTTGGAGTTCGCTGCTTCTGAAGTCGTACCAGCCGGTCACCATCATTTTTATCCGGCTGATTATTTCGTCTACTTTCCTGTTCGCACTCATTTATTTGTTGGGCAAACATGAAAAAGTGGAGCGGAAAGATTACAAGTTGATCCTTTTAAGCGCTCTCTTTAATCCTTTCCTCTATTTTTTGGGCGAAAACTACGGATTGAAATTTTCATCTCCTACCTTCGCTGCAGTAATTATAGCAACCATCCCGGTTTTTTCCCCATTGATCGGGTACCTGAGTTTCAGGGAAAAGCTGACACCTGTCAATTTCATTGGAATTGCAGTGTCATTTGCAGGAGTTATTGTGATGCTGATCACACGGGATCTAACACTTGCAGCAGATATTAAGGGTATTATTTATCTTTTCGGAGCTGTATTTGCCGCTTTATTGTATACCGTAACCTTGCGTAAACTTACCATGAAATACTCTGCCATCGTGCTGGTTGCCAATCAAAACCTGATAGGAATATTCCTTTTCCTGCCGCTCTTCCTGTTTTTTGAAGCAAAGTCGGCAATTGCAGTTCCTATCACGCGTGAGATTGTAACTTCAATGGTACTCCTTGCAATTCTTGCCTCCTCGGTGTCGTTTGTTTTTTTTGCTCATGCAGTGAAACTCCTGGGGATCAGCAAATCAAACATTTTCTCAAACCTGATCCCGGTGTTCACAGCCATTTTTTCCTACTTCCTTCTTGCTGAATCCTTCACCTTTCAAAAAATAGCAGGTATAGCCCTTGTTATTGGCGGCGTTTACCTTTCGGAGCAGACGAAGAAACGGGTTAGTCCGTGAATATTTTAGTACCTTTGTCATGACTATTAAGTATATATTTCATGATTTTCAGACCTGAAAAATTAAAGATCAAAGATCAACGGATGAAACCCTTCATCGATTCGGATGAGCTATGGGGATATATCAACAACGCTGCGGTTTCAAAAGAGCGTGTCAGGGAAGTTATCGCAAAATCATTGGACAAAAACCGTCTGACCCTTGAAGAAACTGCAGTGCTGATCAATGCCACAGATCCTGAATTGATTGAAGAGATCAAACAGGGTGCACGGACTTTGAAAGAGAAGGTTTATGGGCAGCGGATCGTTCTTTTTGCACCGTTATATATCGGAAATCTGTGTACAAACAACTGTGCCTACTGTGGTTTCAAAGTTTCCAACAAACAGGTAAAACGCGTCACACTCAACCAGGAGGATCTTGTGGCTCAGGTCAAGGCACTGGAGGATTCCGGGCAAAAGCGTCTTATTCTGGTGTTTGGAGAGCATCCAAAATATAATGCTGATTTCATAGCAGAATCGGTCAGGACTGTCTACTCTGTAAAAAGCGGCCCCGGTGAGATCAGGCGGGTCAACATCAATGCAGCACCAATGGACATTGATGGGTTCCGCACCGTTAAGGATGCAAAAATCGGAACCTATCAGATTTTCCAGGAAACTTACCACCAGGAAACCTATGCTCAGGTGCACATGAGTGGTTTAAAACGAAATTATGATTGGCGGCTTACGGCCCTCGACCGTGCGCAGGAAGCCGGAATAGACGATGTAGGCATCGGAGCGTTGTTCGGACTATACGACTGGCGATTTGAAGTACTTGGCTTAGTCAGGCATACCAACCATTTTGAAGCAGTATACAATGTCGGACCGCATACCATTTCATTTCCCAGGATCCAGTATGCCTCCGAACTGAATATTAATAAGTCTCACATGGTCAGTGATGCTGAATTCACGCGATTGGTGGCCATTCTGCGTTTGGCAGTTCCCTATACCGGGCTGATCCTTACCGCAAGGGAAACAGCTGCCATACGCAATGAGATCATGCAATTCGGTGTTTCGCAGATCGACGGGGGCACCAATATTGAAATGGGCGGCTACTCAAAAAAGAAGGAAAACGCAGATCAGGACATTGACCTTGAGCAATTCCAGATCAATGATAACCGCACCCTGAATGAAATCATGGATGAGCTGATTGAACAAAAATACATACCATCCTTTTGTACTGCATGTTACCGGCTGGGTAGGACAGGTGAACACTTTATGGAGTTCTCCGTGCCGGGTTTCATCAAGCGGTTTTGCCAGCCAAATGCGTTGATGACCTTGGTGGAGTATCTTGTTGATTATGCACCCCAGGATACCAAAGAAAAAGGATTCCAACTGGTTCAGGAGAAACTTGATGAGATTGAAGATATCACCTTCAGAAACCAGCTAATCCAAAAAATCGAGCAAATCAAAGCTGGCAGCCGTGACTTATACTACTAACCCATCAACCTATCAACCTATAAACCTTTCAACCTATCAACCTATAAACCCATCAACCCATCAACCCATAAACCCATCAACCCATCAACCCATCAACCCATCAACCCATCAACCCATCAACCTATAAACCTTTCAACCTATCAACCTATAAACCTTTCAACCTATCAACCTATAAACCCATCAACCCATCAACCCATCAACCCATCAACCTTAATGAAAGAGATCAGAATCATCGGTTTATTGATTACCGACCGTATCAAAGAAGCTGGTCAAACCCAGCAGACAATGACAAAATATGCCCATGTGATCAAATCGAGGCTTGGGTTTCATGAGGTTTCCGAAGATGTTTGCAGCCGGACAGGGGTCATCATACTGCAACTTGCCGGTAACACTGAAGAATGCATCAAACTCGAACAGGAACTTCTCCGGATTGGCGGCCTTGAATTGCAACGCATGGTCTTCGGCCTGTAATCATTACTTAATGGGTAAACAAATCATCTAAAATCCTTTGGGATATCTATCCTGCGCTTACCGGCAGAGCGACCTGATGGAAATGTAACTGTAAAAAAAACGAAATAGTCCGTTGAAGCAATTATGATGAAAGAAATCTGGATTCTAGGTATTCACATTACCGACAGGGTAAAAGAAGTTTCGGATGTTCAGTCAATTATGACCAAATTCGGCTGCACAATTAAAACACGGCTAGGGCTTCATGAGGTTAAGGAGGATTTTTGCGCCCGAAGTGGCTTGATTATCCTCGAACTCACAGGTAGCCGTGAGGAGTTTGTTAAACTTGAAAATGAATTGCTGAAAGTCGATGGTCTGGAAGTAAAAAAAATGGTTTTCCTGGAAGAATAGACTCAATACCAATTACACCAGCGTAACCCTCGTGCCACCATTGTCGATACCAAGCATAGTCGTTTTGGTGATAATGGTATCTTTTCCTGAATGTTCGACAAAATGGATGGCAGCCCTGACTTTAGGGCCCATGCTTCCATCGGGGAACTGGCCTTCTTCAAGATAACGCTTGGCTTCTGCAATGGTCATGCGATCAAGCGATTTTTCCTGTGGAGTATTGTAATTAATACACACTTTGGGAACATCCGTCAGAATGAAAAACTTATCGGCATTGATTTGAGATGCAAGCAGCGCAGAGGCGAGATCTTTGTCAATAACCGCATCAATCCCCTGTAACTTGTTTGGTTCGACGTAAAAAACCGGGATTCCTCCTCCACCAACGGCAATCGCAATTTGTCCGCCGCGGGCAATTTTTTCAATGGTTTTTTTGTTGATGATCACAAGCGGAGTGGGTGAAGCCACAACCTTCCGCCAACCACGTCCACGGGGATCTTCCCTGAACAATGACCCGGTTTCCTTTGTCAAGGCATCGGCTTCATCTTTTGAATAATACGGGCCAACCGGCTTTGTCGGTTTTTTAAACGCGGGATCATCCTTATTCACCAATACCTGCGTGGTGATGGTGATGATGTCGCGTTCCATATCATGAATTTCCAGTACATTTTTAAGCTGTTGTTCAATGATGTAGCCGATAAATCCCTGTGAATAGGCCACACATATATCGAGCGGCATCTCGGGTATTCCGAACATTTTAAAACCGGCAGAATTGGCCAGCATAATATTCCCTACCTGGGGGCCGTTACCGTGGGTGATTACAATATTGTAGTCGCGTTTGATCAGTTTTACCAGGCTTTCAGATGTAGCCTTGGCATTTTCTTCCTGTTCATCAATCGTACCTTTCTGATCTCCACGCAACAATGCATTCCCTCCAAGGGCAACAACAGCAAGCTTTTTCATAGTTTAATTGGATTAGGATGCGAAATTAGGAAATATTTTCGATCTTTGAGTATCTTCGCGCCTTGATGCAACTCCAGAAAAAAGCCTATTTCTTCGCATTTGCGGCCATTGCCTGCTGGTCGACCATTGGCTCTGCCTTTAAAATCTCATTGAGGTACTTCGGTCCGACGGAATTGCTGTTTTATTCATCTCTTACAGCCTGCCTTGTCCTTTTTTCGATTATTCTGGTACAAGGTAAATTGTTTTTGCTGAAACAACTCACAATCAAAGAGGTTGCACTTTCTGCCCTTCTTGGATTGCTGAATCCTTTTCTCTATTATACTGTCCTGCTGAAAGCTTATGATATCCTCCGTGCACAGGAAGCCGGCACGCTTAACTACATCTGGCCGCTGTTCCTGGTACTGCTATCCATCCCCCTGCTGCATCAAAAGATCAGTATCATGAGTGTTGTCGCCATTCTGATCAGTTTCGCCGGGATCATCATCATTGCCAACCACCCTGACGGAAAATCCGGCACCGCAGTAGTAAACCATGCAACAGGCGTCGCACTGGCTATCGGGAGCGCTGTCTTCTGGGCGCTCTACTGGATTTTCAACATCAAAGATAAAAGGGAGGCCGTAAGCAAGTTGTTCCTGAATTTTTGTTTTGGGTTTTTTTACACTTTCTTAGCCATGATTGTTGCGGGCAAATTCCAGGTTCCTGCATGGCAAGGAGCAGTGGGTGCCATTTACATCGGTTTTTTTGAAATGGGAATCACCTTTGTCTTTTGGCTGTTAGCGTTGAAATATTCATCCACCACGGCAAAGGTGTCAAACCTGATCTACCTGTCTCCATTCATTTCCCTGATCATCATTTATTTTACCGTTGGTGAGACAATTTTCCTTTCAACCGTTGTCGGATTGATTTTTCTTGTCACCGGAATAATGCTGCAACAATACCTGAAGCGATAAAGCATCCGTAAATCAACGTTGGCTGCTTGCAAAAGCCGGCAATCCGGGGAGTTTTTGCCAAACGACTACAGCAATGGTCATCGATATTATGGCAAAGGCCGAATCGACAACTGCATGCCACCATTGGAATGCCCCCCAATATTCAATGATATACACGAAATTGGCAATGCCGCATACCAGGATGAAAGTGCCAAAAAGCACCATGGCCAAAGGTATGGTTTGTTCTGTTCGTTTCCTGAAAAAAGCGATTAAAAATATCAGAATGGATAGACATGACAGGGCAATCAATCCATTCACAACAACCATGACCAATGTCAGGAGTGGTATCATCATTCCCGTTCCGTGACTCTTCATCTCCATTCCGCCGGGCATGATGATGAACGGAATGAGAATGATCAGTGCCAATGCTGCCGCAGGGGCAAGAATCCGGGGGATTAACTCGACTATTTGACGTAACAGGGGTTTTGGCAGGGTGAATGTATGAACATTGAACCTGCGCAGGCGCAAACTATTTGTCACGACAAAGATCGAACTGAATGCCATGGCGCCTGCAGCAAACATGGGGCTGAACAGTCCTGAAGCGGCGATAGGGATGAGGGCCACATTATAAAAGAGCGCCCAGATCAGGTTCTGGATAATGGTTTGATAGGTGCCCCTTGACAATGAAATGGCATGACCCACGCCGCGTAGGTCTCCGCTGATAAGCGTAATCCCGGCTGCAGCCATGGCAACATCCGCGCCTGTACCTATGGCGATGCCTACATCAGCCTGTGCAAGTGCCGGAGCATCGTTGATGCCATCGCCCACCATGGCAACAACCCGTTGATGCGAACCGTAAACCTGCGCTGCCTGTAGGTTTTTAATTGCCTCCGCCTTACCTCCGGGCAATACTTCTGCTACAACCCTGTCAATACCAACCTGTGCGGCAATCGATTCGGCTGCACTCCTGTTATCGCCGGTTATCATCACCACCTCCAAACCTAGTCTGTGCAAATCGGAGATGGCCTCCTGTGAACCGGGTTTTATGGTATCCGCCATGGCAATCAATCCGATCGCATGGGCAGGATTTAAGTCTGTCGCGGGGTCATTACCAGCCCCCTCCCCCACAGCAACGATCATCACCGTTTTCCCATCAGCCTGCAACTTAACGATATCATGTTGAATTGATGCGGTGTCAATAAGCTCATTCTGCATCATTCGTTGATTCCCGATAATCACAGGCATGCCTTCCACCATGGCCCTGACACCAAAGCCACTAACCGCCTTGAACAGGCTAAGTTCTGAAAGCAGGATGCCTTTGGTCTGTCCGGCTCTCACGATGGCACGACCCAGTGGATGTTCCGATCCCTTTTCTGCACTGGCCGCCATGCGCAATACTTCATCCTGGGTTGTATCTTTACAGGCAACAATGTCTGTAACCTCGGGTTCTCCCCTCGTGATGGTACCGGTTTTGTCGAGCACCACAAAGTTGACCCGCCCGGCTTTTTCAAGTGTTTCACTGTTTTTGAAAAGGATGCCATGTTCGGCACCTTTGGTGGTCCCAACCATGATGGCGGTTGGAGTGGCAAGGCCGATTGCACAAGGGCATGCAATGACGAGAACCGCAATTGCATTCATCATGGCTCCTGACCAATCGCCTGGTGTTGCCATCAACCACCCCACAAAAGTCAACAATGCCAGACCAACGATGATGGGAACAAAATACTTTCCGATCTCATCGGTCAGTTTTTGAACAGGCGCTTTGCTGGCCTGTGCGTCCTGCACAAGTCGTACGATCTGCGCCAGGGTAGTATTTTTCCCGATCTTTGTAGCTTCGAATTTTATCAGGCCTTCTCTGTTGATGGTGGCTCCGATCACCTCATCGCCGGGACCTTTGCTTACCGGCATTGATTCGCCGGTGATCATCGATTCTTCAAAAGCCGATCGTCCTTCGCTGATGATACCATCTACCGGCACCTTTTCGCCGGGGTGGACTACAACGGTATCACCAACCACCACATGTTCGATGCTGATCTCAACTTCAACCCCGTTGCGGATTACACTTGCAGTTTTAGCCCGCAAACCCATCAGGGCTTTCAGCGCTTCTGATGTTTTGCCTTTTGCACGGGCTTCGAGATACTTGCCCAGACGGATCAGGGTAATGATGGCGGCACTGGTCTCGAAAAACAGGTTTGGACTGTTTATAATACCAATGGTCACAAAAAGGCTTGAAAAATAAGCAACTGAGGAGCCCAGCATGATGAGTACATCCATATTGGCACTGCCCGAACGCAAGCTTTTATATGCGCCAATGTAAAACTGCCAGCCAACTACAAATTGAACAACAGTTGCAAACAGAAGCATACCAAACTGATCGTACTTGAAGCCTGCAAAACCAAAGTCACGGGCCATGCTGAAAATAATCAGCGGTATCGTGAAAATCAAGCCGATGATGAGTAACTTTTTTTGATTTTTCAGCACCGAGGCGCGTATCTTGGCTTCTGCATCTTCAAGATCTTCAGTTTCACCTGCCTGAACGATCCCGAAACCTGCTTTATGCATCAACCCCGCGATTTCGGCGATACCGGTCATTCCCGGAATATATTCCAGGGTTACGCGTTCGGTGGTATAACTCACATTTGCCGCAAGCACCCCCTCCTGACGGATAAGCAATTTTTCCAGTGCCAGTGCATCATAATGATCATGCAACCCTGTAACAGGGAGTTCGGTTTTGCCTGTTGCAATGCCAAATCCAATCCGTTTGACACATGCAATAATGGCATGTTCATCAAGTTTTGAAGCATCAAAAGACACAGTAAGTTTTTCACCCGACAGATCAACATTCGCCTCTTCAATACCAGGCAATTTACGTACATTGCGTTCAATCGTCAACGCACAGTTTGAACATGACATGCCGGTAACCGGCATCATAAAGCGTTTAACAGCAATCATTGGAACCGGTTAAAAACAGGATAAAAATGCAGGAATTAATATAATGCATGGTTGTGATTTAAAAACAATAAAAATTTAAACAATTGATTATCAACAATAAACTCATAAACATCTCACCATGAATCTCTTAAAAGAGATGAGGCCAGGGGGTTGAGTTGATTCGAATTGCCTTTCACAAAGAACGGAATAATCCAGTCATCCTTCGTAAATTTGCAGGATGAATTTTAAATCTGTCGCGTTTCATCATTTCGGCTGCAAAGTAAATTTCGCAGAGGCCTCATCACTTTCCAGGAAATTCAGGGATATTGGTGTTGATGTTCGTGATTTTCATGAACAGGCCGATGTGTATGTCATAAGCACCTGCGTTGTGACGGCTGTGGCTGAAAAAAAATGCAGGGCTGCCATCAGGCAGGCACACAAATTGAATCCCTTTGCAAAAATCGCCGTGATTGGCTGCTTTTCCGAGTTAAAGCCCGGAGAACTGCAGCAAATGGAAGGGGTTGATCTTGTTCTTGGTCATTCCGGGAAATTTCAGCTGTTGGAAGAACTTGTCAAACTTGACCGACTGAGTGATCCCAAACAGCAGGGCAACACAACTGAGATACAGGGAAATGCCGGCAATCATGACGACCACGACCACAATTATCATGGCGGGGTCAAGCCGGAAAAACATACAGGTTCGGATGTTTTTATGCCTTCCTTTTCCTATGGCGACCGTACACGTTCGTTTCTGAAAATCCAGGACGGCTGTGATTATTACTGTACCTATTGCACCATTCCGCTGGCACGTGGAAAAAGCAGGAGCGGTACAATCGCAGATGTGATCAATGATGCCAGGAAGATAATCGACAACGGGATTAAAGAGATCATTTTAACCGGGGTTAACATTGGTGATTTTGGCAGACAATCCGGTGAAAATTTTGATCAGCTTATCCATGCGCTTGACGAGTTGGAAGGGATTTCACGGATAAGGATTTCATCCATTGAACCTGATCTTCTGACAAACGAAATAATTGAATTCATTGCTTCTTCCAGGAATTTTCTTCCGCATTTTCACATCCCGCTTCAATCGGGATGTAATACCATCCTCAAAGCCATGCACCGGAAATATAACCGGGAACTTTACCGGGAACGCATCGAAAAAATCAGATCGCTGATGCCCGGAGCCTGCGTTGCAGCTGACGTGATCATTGGCTTTCCGGGAGAAACCGACGAATATTTCGAAGAAACCCTTGGTTTCCTGCAAAAACTTGACATTTCTTTTCTGCATGTGTTTCCCTATTCAAAACGGGATAACACGCTTGCCGCCAAAATGGTTGCAGTAGTTCCTGACAAAATAAAAAAAGAACGAAGCGATAAATTACACAAGCTCTCGGTTGAAAAGAAGCACCTGTTCTACCAACAAAATATCGGAAAAGAGGTAGGTGTACTTTTTGAATCTGACAATTCCCATGGGTTTATGCATGGCTTTTCGGAGAATTACATCAAGGTGAAGACTACATACAACCCCGAACTTGTGAACCGGATCGTACAGGTAAAACTTGACAATTTAATTGAAGAGTGTTTTTTGGTTGATGTCGCTTTTTAATAATAAATGGAAAGGATTCGGGTTGAACAAGCGATTGTAATCCGGTATCCATATCGATTTCTTCCCAACATGACTGCGAAGGATGTATCTATCTGATATTTGATATTTTTAACAGGAAAAGACAAAAGTATGAACTTGGAAAAACTAACCTACGCCGTTTGCGATGTTGCACTGGAGCTGGGCGATTTCCTGAAGCAGGAGGTCTCAAAGTTGAAAACGACTGACATTCAGACGAAAGGATTGCATAACTTTGTAACCTATGTTGATCAGGAATCGGAGCGCCGTATTGTTGAGAAACTTACGGTTTTATTGCCCGGCAGCGGGTTCATCGCTGAAGAGAATCCGGCTTTGGAACCGGGTGAGTTCACATGGGTGATCGATCCGCTGGACGGAACGACCAATTTCATTCACGGGGTTCCTCTTTATTGCATCAGCATAGGGTTGATGCATCAAAATGAAACCATCATTGGTATTGTTTATGAACCCAACCTGAAGGAATGTTTTTATACATGGAAATCAGCCCCGGCATACCTGAATAACGATATCATCAGGGTTTCACCGACGCCAACCGTTCAGGAAGCATTATTTGCAACCGGATTTCCATATTATGATTACAGCCGGCTGGATGATTATTTGAAAATTTTCAAATATTTGCTGCAAAACAGCCATGGCGCACGTCGTCTTGGTTCAGCAGCTGCCGACCTGGCCTATGTGGCATGCGGGAGATATGACGGGTTTTATGAATATGGGCTAAGCCCCTGGGATGTGAATGCAGGGGGATTGCTGGTTAAAAATGCAGGAGGCATTGTGACCGATTTCCGTGGCACTGAAAACTATATCTTTGGAAAACAGATTATCGCTACCAACAACTCATTGTATGCTGAATTTTTCAACCTGTTTACTGCATGGAAAAAAGAATCGGATTGAACCTGGAAGAAAATTCGAAGCACAAGGCTATTTTCATCCTTTATACTGATATCCAATCATTGTAACATATCCATTTTATAGGCGTCTGTTGATCTCATGAAAAAACTCCTCCTGCTCTGGTTGTGTCTTCTTCCTTGCATGCTTGTTTACGCGCAGTCCGAAAAAAAAAGAATCATGGCCGTAGCAGTAACCCAGTCGCCAAAAATTGACGGGGTGCTTGATGAAGCAGCATGGCAAACGGCGCCTGTTGCCACTGATTTTCTGCAACGGCAACCCTACGTTGGGAAACCGGCAATCTTCTCTTCTGAAGTACGTTTTCTGTACGATAATTCCGGATTATATGTCGGTGCAACCATGTATGATCCATATTCCGACAGCATACCTTGTCAATTGGGACTGCGTGATGCAACTTCATTGAATGCAGATAATTTCATACTAATCCTGAGTCCCTTCAATGATGGCCTCAATGCATTCTGTTTTCTTGTATATTCTTCGGATGTTCAGGTGGATTTTAAGCTCTCAGGAAGTGAAGGAAATGATGATTACACCTGGGATGCAGTTTGGGTCAGCAAAGCACGCCGGAATGAAAAAGGTTGGGTGGTTGAAATGAAGATCCCTTATTCAGCCATCCGGTTACCTAAAAAACCGGTTCAGGAATGGGGCATCAACTGCCAGCGCAGTATCCGCCGTTACCGTGAAGTAGATACATGGAATTTAGTTGATGCCAAAGTATCAGGCTATGTAAACCAGTCCGGATTGCTGGAGGGAATCAAAGATATTGACCCGCCGTTGCGCCTTTCAATTTCTCCGTATCTGTCGGGTTACCTCCAAAACAGCCCGGGCGATCAAACCTTCGATCTATCGTATAACTACGGGGCTGATCTCAAATATGGAATAAACGAGAGCTTCACCCTCGACATGACCCTTATCCCCGATTTCGGGCAAGTACGATCTGATGACAAAATTTACAACTTTTCTCCTTTTGAAATCAGGTATGATGAGCGTCGCCAGTTTTTCACCGAAGGCACTGAACTATTCAACAAGGGAGGAGTGTTTTATTCCAGACGTGTTGGTGAACAGCCCCGGGGATATGACGAGGCTGAAGGGGACCTGAAGGATCATGAAAAAGTGATTGAAAATCCAAGTCAGACCAGGGTGATCAATGCTTCTAAAATATCCGGCCGCACGATCCATGGCCTTGGAATTGGCATATTCAATGCAATGTCGGCCAACACCTGGGCCACCCTGCAGGATACCATTACCGGGCAAACCAGGCGGGTGCTGACTCAGGGGTTTACAAATTACAACATGATCGTGCTTGATCAAAATCTGAAAAACAACTCATACATCGATTTTCTGAACACGAACTACTTTATTCCAACTGCAGGGTATACGGCCAATGTTACTGGAACATCTTTTAAAATAGCCAATAAGAAATACACCTATGCCTTTAGCGGGGATGGGTTTGTAAGTCAGAAATATTACAGCCATCATAGCCCCGACCTGGGTTATCATTATTCCCTGTCATACGGAAAAATTGCAGGAAACTTTCAATTTACATACAACCAACTTCTGGAAACAAAAAATTATGATCCCAATGATATGGGATTCAATGCCAGAAACAACCGCTTCAGCAATAACTTTTCAATTACCTATAACCAGTTCGAACCATTCTGGAAGGTGCTGAACTGGTATAATTATGCCGAGATCAGTTATAACTGCCTGTACGAAGGATTAAAATATACCAGTCTGCTGATCAAGGCAGAGAGCAATACCACTACACCAAAGTATCTTACCCTGGGCGCCAACCTGGAAACTCAGCCGGTAATTTCACATGATTATTACGAACCACGTGTTGCAGGATGGATGTATACCGCACCTGCCTATGGATTTTTTAATACCTGGATTTCAACAGATTATCGTAAAATATTCGCAATCGACTTTTCGCTTGGCGGCTATATCGCACCCAATATCAAATCGTCCGGTTATACATTTGCCCTTGAACCAAGATACCGTCTTTCCGACAGAATGATGATCCTGTACCATTTCTATTATGAAAAAATACTGAATGATGTGGGTTATGTAAGCGATTCAACGAACAATGGGGGGAATACAGTCATTCTGTTCGGGAGGCGTGACAGGTGCAGCATTACCAATATTCTTGAAGCAAATTTCATGATCACAAGTACCATGAGTATTGATCTGCGTGCCCGTCATTATTGGGTTTCGGCGCCATATTATTCGTTTTCAATTCTCCAGCATGACGGATCCCTTCAACCTGCACCCTATACTGGTGATCCGGATATCAATTACAACCTGTTCAACATGGATTTCAGTTACATCTGGAATTTCGCTCCTGGTAGCCAGGTCTCGGTTATGTGGAAAAATGCGATCAATACCTATGACCACCTTATCGAACCGAATTTCTTTGATAACCTTGGCAACACTTTCACATCCCCTGCGTCAAACAGCTTTTCAATCAGAATACTCTATTACCTGGATGCTCAATATTTCAAAAGAAAACGGAACAGGGACACTGCGAATCATCAAAGTTAAGTCTCACCTATTAACCTGAATTACCGGTATCGTTTTGGTTTCAAAATAGTTGACAGTTTGTTTTTTATCGTGGGTAAAACAAATCAGGTATCCTCCACCACCCGAGCCACAGAGTTTCAGGGTAAATAAACCGGTTCGAAGCCCCTCAGCCCAACACGCTTGAAAATGTTTGGGAATCAGGTGATCCAATTCATATAGCTGAAATTGGGATAACATCTTTATGTTATCCATCGTCTCATCAGGATCACCCCGGAGCATGGCCCCAATGCATTCGTCGATCATGCCTGTGAGGGATATTCCGGAAGGTGTAGTGTTGCCTTGAGGAGCGAACCTGGAAAGAAATTCCCTGACCAGGGGACCTGTGTTGCAAGGCAACCCCGAATCGACCAGTACAATATCGTGGCCATCGATCAAATGACCGGGAAGATCAACGCAGGTAACAACACCGTCGGCTCCAAGGAGCAACGGTTTCTTTAGATAGCTTACCAGAGGGTCAAAACCGGAACTTCTGCCATGAAAAAAAGATTCCATCCGCATGAACATCTGCCGCAGCATGATCATGTTTTCTGCAGATAACCCGACTGATGTATCTTTTTTGTCGACTCCGTAATTGCTGTAAATTGATGCACACAGCGCCCCGGAACTTCCCATGCCATAACATTGCGGGATGGTTGATGAAAGGTAGAGCCCGTTATCGATGTCGGTGTGGAAACGATGAACGTCAAGAAATTCATGGAAAACCTCAGGACTTTCCAGAAAATGGTCACACAGTTTCTGCAGATTCTGGTTGCTTTTTGCTGCTGTTCCTCCGGGATCATCCTGTTCAGGGCACAGGAAGCGCAGGGTCGCGCCAAAGGAGTGGAATGGTATACTTAGTGCCAATGAGCCGAGAAGAATGGTATACTCCCCAAATATAAGCAGTTTAGCGGGATGCATGTTTTCTTTGATCATTCTGCACTCTTTTTCTGGTTTTCTGATATTTGAACCGGACCTGGACCACATTCGTCATAGATCACCCTGCCTTCTTCGCAAAAGGGGCTCAGGATATCATGAATAAATTCTTCGACTTCCTTAGCTGAAACCGCGGAATAGAGAATATGAACATTTGCTCCAGCATCCAAGGTAAACAACAAAGGCAGCCCCTTTTTCCTGGCTTCACGCACCTGGTGAATGATCTCCAGGGTGCCGGGTTGTATCAGGATCGTTCCCGGGCTGGCACTCATGAGGAGGCTATGCAGCGACAATGCTTCATTTTCGGCCACTGCAGCCAATTGATCAAAATCGTCCAACGCCAGTGCATGCAGAACATCAGCAAGATTCTGATTTGCCTGGGCTATCCTGCCTGTCAGATAAGGATGAACGTTCATTGACTGGTGACCCTGTGAACTCGGAACCTTTTTTGGTTTGGTGGATACAATCAGGATTGCATCCCGAAGTGACATCATATCCGGATGGACATACTCATTTGCCGGAACGGCAAAATCATCGGAAGATCCAGTAATCAGTTCCGATTTACCCCACATTGCATAACCGCCATACACCGATCTGCAGGCGCTTCCTGACCCCAGCCGGGAGGCACAGGAGACCATGGGCTGCCATTCGGAATAAGGAATTTCCTCATGCAACATCCGGCAGGCAATATCCAGCAGGCATAAGGCGAATGCACTCATCCCCGATGCCGATGAGGCAATCCCCGTAGAATGGGGAAAACTGTTTGAAGTCTCGGCTCTGAGCGACAAGTTTGCCAGGTAGGGTATTTCAATGGCCAACAATTTGAGAAATTGTTGCATTTTAAGTAAAAAAGCGTGATGCTGATCGCCATTTACTGAAATCAATCCAGTGATTTCCTGATCTGTTGAAGCATGGACACGGGTTTGCGTTACAGCATTCTTCAGTGTCATGCTCAGCGAAGGGTTCAGCGGCAACTGGCCATCTTTTTTCCCCCAGTATTTTACCAGCGCTATATTTGAAGGACTCTGCCAGCCTGCAGTGAAATTTTTCTCAGGAGCTCTCCCTTTTTTGTTGAGATTTTGAAATCGCGCAAAGAGCGGATGTGTCATGATACTGCTTTTATGTCACTGAATTTGAATACCTCTGAAAACCCTTGCCTGTGAAGTATGTCGATCACCTCGGCAGGTTCATTTCCGCTGACAAACATGGCAAAATCGCCCCCCCAGGCGCCTAACGACTTAACGGTTCCCGGAAATGAAGGAAAACGCTTGGCGATGGGTTCCCGCTTCAGGACCTTACTGAGGATAGACTCATGCTCCTCAACCAGGCAGAGCAGTTCATCATACGATCCGGCATGGCAAATCAGGGAAGACAATCGCGAAACCTTTTCCACATCATTTTTTGTGTGGTTAGTATTCTCCCGAAAGGCAACAACCTCCCGCTCAGTGTCCTGTTTGTTCCCGAGGTAAACAAAATAGGCATTTTCGTACAATGCCTTACCCGCGTTTGCCGGAGTTATTCCAGGTTTTCCGTTATTCAACTGAAAGAATATCAAATCAGATTGACCTGCACAGGCTACGTCATATCCCGAACCATTTGATATTAAGGTGTGAAGATCATGTGCATTTACGCCGGCCCAACCTGCAATGAGATGACAAAGTGACGAACTGCTTCCCAATCCCCATTCAATCGGATAATTTGCCCGGGTCGTTACCCTGAAACCATTTTCGCCTGTAAGGAAATCAGGGTTTAACTTGCGGGCAGCGGATAAAACCCTGATAAGTTCATCTGCGATTTTTACATTATCTACGGAAATTGCCTGAAAGGTATCCGCATCGAATTTCCCGGTGAACCATTGTCCGGTAGCGGTGGAACTTTGCCAGTCGACGATCCTTTGTTTTGTTTCTGTAACTTGCAGGTTTTGCCCGAACCGCAACGGAAGCGCCAGCGCCATGGCGCCAACAAGCACCAAGTACTCACCCGTAATCAGAAGCTTACCGTTTGCATGAAAATCAAGCGCTCCGTTCATGGAGGAAATGTTTAACCGCATTGAAGCTCACCTTCCTGTTTACAAACCATGACTCTGCCTCTTCACGAAGGCGGCTGTCAACGTTCAGCATATTTAAAATATTGGAGAGGTGAAGCCTCATGTGTCCTTTCTGGATTCCAGTGGTGATCAGGCTGCGGATGGCTGCAAAATTGCTGGCCAGACCCACCGAAGCCACAATTCCCATCAACTCTTTGGCGGTAGGGTTCCCCAGGATTTCCAACGAAAGTCGTGCGAGCGGATGCAGGTTGGTGATTCCGCCAACAGTTCCCACGGCAAGGGGTATGGTTAGTCCAAAGGATAGTGTATCGTTGTTCATCGTACACCAGCTTAATGAACGATAACGGCCATCACGGGCAGCAAATGCATGGGCAGCGGATTCTGCTGCACGGTAATCGTTCCCGGTTGCCATTAAAACTGCATCGACGCCATTCATGATTCCCTTATTGTGGGTTACAGCCCGCGATGGATCATTTTGTGCGATCTGGTATGCAAGCTGCATTTTGTCGGCAAACATGCCGACAGGCAATCGTTCGGCAATGGGTTTGAAATCGTCAATGTTGCAGGATGCATCAACAGTTACGGTACATTCCGGTGTGTAATTGCTCAGGATCGCCATGGCTACCTGGCATTTCTTGCCTTCAGGATCGTTGTCAACGGCGAAAAACAGGTCCAGGGCTTCCGCCATATCCTCGAGACAGGTATTGATAAAGTTCGCACCCATGGAATTGATGGTTTCAACCTTCAGTTCCAGCTTGTACAATTGTTCAGCCGTGTCGCAGGCATCCAGCAGCTCAAGACTCAGTATGCCTCCTCCCCTGCGCACCATGTTGGATGTCATTTTCTTCAATCGTTCCAGCAAAAACAGTTTAAGCAGATGCCAGCGCTCCCATATATAACCCGGATCACCAAACCAACGAAAATAAACATGCCCCAGTTTTACCGTCGAAACTTTTGTCACGCTGAATCCCCCCCGATCGGCCCAGAACCGGGCGCTGTGTGAGGCAGCCGCAACCACCGAACTCTCTTCGATCGCCATCGGCACATGATATACTTTTCCGTCGACCATTACATTTGGTGCAATACCGTATGGCGTATGAAAACTGCTGATGGTATTTTCACTGAGATCAAGGAAATGGCTTCTTTCGGTTTCATCCACCATCAGAAACTGTTCAAATCTCTCTTCGGCATGTGATGACTCCTTGCATAGGGAGGCAATGAAGTTGCGCTTATCCTCCTCGCTGAGTTTAGAAAAACCACGAACGATTTCGTTATGCATCATCAGGTTTTGATTTTTAAAAAAGCATTTGCGAATTTCAAGCCATTGATCTGGTCAGCAACAAACCGTTGAAGCTCCTGGTATTCTCCACGTGCAAAACGCAGGAATGCGGAAGCCTGACCAAAAACGCTGGGAAGCGAGCTTTTTGAGATATAATAGTAACCATCCAGGAAGGAACGTATTCCACCGGAAATGATAAGTTGCCTGCAGGCCATGGGCTTTCCGCTTCTTTCCATTCCATTGATGACATCGAGCATCTCACCGGCCGTATGACCAACCAGTGCGAGCGGACCATACAGTTCCTGTGTGTGCGGAGTGTTACGCGACAACTCTACCTGGGCAAAGTTGGTACCTCCGAAGGCCGCAAATTCAACTGCTTCAATCGGAAGGTTCATGAGCAACCTGAGACTTTCGGGTCCCATCCCCTGCCCTACCTCCTTCACGATAATTTTCAATTTTGTAAGGGATAAAAACGCTTCAATGGATTCAATCGGTGGGCGTTTCAATACATCTCCCTCAGTCTGAAGCCATTCCTGAACCGGATTTACATGGATAATCAGACCATCAGCCCTCAAACGTCCTACCAGGTCAACGATACGGTTATGGCTCCCGGTTTCAAGCATATCTTCAAGCTGAACAATGCCGATGTTGGCATACAAAGGCAACTCATTGCCAATGATATCCCGCATATTGAAATCATCAAAATATTCAGGTTTTTCAAGAAGAATGCGGCATGATCCCAACCCCATGCCCATGCCGAATTCGTTACAGGCCCGGGCAAGATTGGTGTTGATCGTACGGGCAAGGGTGGTGCCACCGGTCATACTTGATACCCACATGGGAATCCTCATGGTTTTGCCCAAAAAAGTAAACGGCTCAGTTTGTCCCTTCAGGTGTGAGCCCAGAAGCGGTTCATAGGTAAAACGTGTGTCGGATCGGCCTGCTGCAATCTGGGATGAAAATGCCAATGAGATATGATCGTTTTTCCGTTGCTCCATAACTAATTATAACAATGAAATTCAATACATTGAATTACCAGAACTCAACTTTGACCAAAAAAGCGCTGCCATTGTTTCAATGTAAAAAAACAGCAGCAAAGCTACAAAATAAATTCTTCTATGTAATGCAGTATTGCACACCTTCAATCATCCTTTCCGATCCCCTTTTAGCAGCAACAGGAGCATAAAGAACAGCCCGATTGCAAAAAATATTCCGATGGCCAGTACCGAATAGCGCATGTTGCCGGTAATGGCTTCAATAATTCCGAAGCTGAATGTCCCCATGACGGTGGCCATTTTTTCCATTACATCATAGAAACTGAAGAAGGAGGTATGGTCGGTGGTATCGGGGAGCATCTTTGAATAGGTCGAACGTGCCAGCGACTGGGAACCTCCCATGACGATACCGATGAAAAATGCAGTAATGATGAACCCTGTCGCATCATTGATAAAAAAAGCGCCAATGATGATCAGTATCCAGCTTGTCAGTGAGATGATCAGGGCCTTCAGGTTCCCGATCCAACCAGAAATCCTCGCAAATAGCCATGCTCCGAAGATGCCCACAAACTGAATAACCAGGATGGTAGGAATCAGTACATTTTCATTTAGGCCCAACTCCTTCTCCCCATAGGTGGCCGCCATGAACATGACGGTAAGCAGCCCCATCATGATAAAAAAGAAGCCCATCAGGTAAACGCTCAACCGGAATGATTTGCTGATCTGCCGGGCAACGATCATCAGTTCCTTGTATCCATTGATAAGGACGCTGGCGTGGTTGGATCTTTTGCGGTGTGTGTACTTTGGAAGCCGGGAAAAGGTAATCCTTGAAAACCCTATCCACCAGACAAAAACACTGAGGAATGACAGCCTTGCCGGCAATCCTGACCCTTCCGGTATTCCGAACCATGAAGGTTTCATGATGAGGCACAGGTTGGCCAGTAAGAGCAGTACGCTGCCGAGATAACCCATGGAGTAGCCTCTGGCACTGATCCGGTCCTGGTCCTCCGGCTCTGCAATCACCGGGAGAAAAGAGTTGTAAAATACGATGCTCCCGCCATATCCAAGGGTGCCCAGCGCAAAAGCAATGATACCAAACTCAATATTGCTACGGTCGAAAAAGAACAGCGCACCGCACGAAAGCGCTCCGATCCAGGTAAAAACCTCCATGAACGCTTTGCGCCGGCCGGTATAATCGGCCATGGATGAAATAAGCGGCGAGGTCAGTGCAATAACAAGGTAGGAAGCCGCAATTGCCCACGAATACAGAACCGTATTGACGATGTGCACACCGAAAAAATCCACGGTAAAATCGTTGCCTGTCCGGGTGACGGTATTATAATAGATCGGAAAAATGGTGGAAGAGATGGTAAGCTGGTAAACAGAATTGGCCCAGTCGTACATCACCCAACCCCTGATCACCTTTTTATCCCCTTTGCGGATCGGCTGAATATCTTTTCTCTTGAACATGATGGCTGGTGGTGAATTTTGTAAACCAGTTACATTGCAAACATAGGGATTTTTAGCCTGAAAAAAATACTTTGGCCTAAGGATGGTTTTTTCTTTTAAAGGTTGAGGTGAGTCAGGTGGAATTAGGATTTACGGCTGCAAAGATTGGCAGCGAAGTTGCCATTTGAAGTAATAATAAAACATCTGGATCAATTATCGCGTATAGCGATATGCGATATGTTATTTTCAAATATTGTATTTCAAAAATACATTGGACAAAACGAACCATCAGACCACTTTCCACCGGTTTTGGTTGACCACATTAATTTATTGACAACCTACAAACCAGGTAGTCAGATTATTCCGGCGATACCCGGTCAAGTAGAGCGATTTTTCCAGGTAGGGGGGGGATAAGGATTTTCGATTATTTCCCACTACCCCATGACACACTTTCTTCACCACTCCCAGGCGCAATTTCAAACCCATGACCCCTAGCCCAGCTTACAGCTGCATACTCCAATTTGTCATCACCGCAATTCAAAAAAAGCATAGCTATTGATGGATCATTAATGAGATCTAATAGTTTTATTAAATCATCCTTACAAGCCGCGTCCCCATGCTGTATATAAACACTTGCTAGCCTAATTCCCTCCTTAAGACCGGGGGGGTACTTAGACGTTAATTCAATCGCACCAACAATATCATGAAGCGAACTACACCGGGCTGGGGTCTTAACGAATATTTCTTTCCAAGATGTTTGATTACACCGAATCCTTGCAGAATATTTAATAGGATTTATTGCAGAAGTAGCGAGTTCACTTAACGCGGATTGACTGAGTATATCAAAAGCTTTATTTCTTAATAATAAATCATAATTTCCAAAAACGATTTTCTGTAATGATTTTTGATAATTTAAACTTCCAAATCGTTTGATGGTATAGTCAATAAAAAGCCTTGATTCATAGCTGTGTTCAGCAAGATTTTCACGAATTCCAAACTCAAAAACATCTTGTAGAATTTTTTCATCTGAAATTCTAATTATTGCATCGTCATAATTATGATATCCTGCAATAATGATTCGTAACAATGCTTTCTGATCAGTAATCTTTTGTAGTACTATTTTTGCTTCATCCCAAGGAGGGTATCCATTTTGGTTTACTGAGATGGCAATATTTGCAAGTGTATCCTGATTGGTAATTCTATCTATTGCACACTGAAATCCTACCTTATCCATTCCTCCCCAAGTGGCATCTTTACTACCCTGCATAGCCATTTTGATTATAGCATTAAGGTCGTTAATGTGAAATATGGCAATCTTTCTTATGTAATGACATACTTTATACCGCTTAGAAGTAGCATACGTTAATAAAAGAGACTGATCAGAAATTCGATTGATAGCCTCCTCAGCTAAATCCAACTCCTTTTTTAATGAACAATTTGCACTTTCGGTGAATTTGACTAAATCATCAGGGTCTTTAATGCGATTAAATGCGGAAGAACTTATTTGTTTTTCCCCAGATCGAAGCGCAATCTTAATCAATTCTTTAGTTTCTGATATTTTATTCAGAGCCTCTAATCGCACGTCAAAACTAACTGCATTAAGCGTAATATCAGTTAAAATTAGCTGATTTGAAATTAGGGAAAGTGCTGCTGATGCAACTTCAGGATAATTTGCCTTTAGGGCAATGTCTTGCAAATAGTAACCGATGTTTACCTTTTCTTTTGCCCCTAAAATGTTTATCCTTCGTACCGCTGCTAAACAATCTTCTTTTTTATGATCATTCGATTTTGCTATATCCCTTAGAACCCCAAAATCATTTATTCTGTTAATAGGTTTTTGAGCAAACACTTCTGGAGAAATACAGATCGCAAAAATAATTACACACAAGATATTAGTTTGAATGCTATCTCTCTTCATAATTATTTCATAATGTTGCCTTCTCTTAATTGGATTTCCGGCTTTCTCCGTTTTCCTTAAATGCATGCATCATTTCTTACAAACCGCCATATTGCAGCTATTTTTGACGTTGATAGGCGCAATATAAATTGTCCATTTCTGTAAAAATAATGCAAAAAGTGAATAGTTATTTCTTTTACAATAAATATCTCATTATCTGCAAAAATATAAAAAACCTACCATCGCTGACAGGGTTTCCATGAACAAGCTTCACTTGGACAGACGTAGGTCTTTTACCAGGAGGCCGAAGTAAGAACATAAATGATTGCACCGGTATAGATGGTGATTAGTGGATACTACTGAAATTGAGGAATTCATGTAAATTTCGGTTTACATCCTGGTTTACATACTCTGCCTGAAAATGGATCAAGAGGAAAATCTGGGGAATTACATTTGAAATTGAAATCGACTTGGTGAAATGAAAATGAAAAATCACTGCAATCTTAGAACCCCATAGGGGTGATATCTTTG
>CAIYES010000446.1 GCA_903925275.1 uncultured Bacteroidales bacterium | reverse complement strand
GTTACCGCGCTGTTGGCTTATGGGGTTTGGTCGCTCACCGGAGGCTTAATGAAATCGGCTGATGCTGTTAAAACAGAACGGGTTGCCCGGCAAGAGCAACCCGTAAAAGCAAATAAAGATGTGACGCCTGCCACAACGGCACCTGTTGCCCCGCACCCGGAAATAAATCCACCGAAACAACTCAATTATATCAGAAGTCACCCGACAACCTTTATGGCCCTGATTTTTGCCACAAATTTCGACCATATGCGGGCCGACATACTCAGCAACTTTGTCGGAACCATGGGGTGGCTTGATACCTTCCTGCCAAATACCCTGATAAACCTTTACCTCATCCTTTTACTCATTACCGCGTTGTGCATTGCAGAGCAAAAGGTGCATGTAGACTGGCGAAGAAAACTCTTATTTTTTATCCTGTTTTTGTCCGGGGTTCTGGCCATTGAAACAGCTATGTATATTTATGCTTCATTTGTTGCACAGGAAAAACTGTTCGGCGTCCAGGGGCGGTATTTCATTCCACTTGCGCCACTATTCCTGCTGATCTTTTACAACAATGTTGTTGCTAAAAAGCTGAATTACCTTTTCAGTACCAGGCGTGAAGCCTTCAAAAAGGCGAAACCCAACATGAAACCAAAGATACTTCTTGAAATAGACCGGGAACAGATTTTTTCAAAATACATGCAGGTATTCATCATCGGGTTTACCACTGTAGCCCTGATCAGGGGTATCGCGGCTGTTTTGCTAAGGTATTACCAATGGTAGAAAAACCGCACGTCATGAACGAAACCAACCAGTTAACCGTTATCGTACCAGCTTACAATGAGGCAAAAAACCTTACCCTTTTTCTGCCGCCGCTGATCAGTTTTTGCAGGGAAAACAATTGGAGGATAATCCTGGTCAACGATGGTTCTACCGACAGTACCGTACAATTTCTGAAAGAGTACATGAATGAACCAGCCTTGACCGTACTTCACCATAAGCTCAACAAGGGATATGGGGCTGCGATCAAGACCGGAATCCTGGCATGCGAAACGGAATACCTCATCACCTTCGATGCCGACGGGCAGCATTATCTTGAAGACATCGGGAAGCTGCTTGCATTCCTGAAAAAACATGATGCCGACATGGTGGTAGGATCGCGCAAAGGTTTAAAATCTACCTCCTACTATCGTGGAATTGGAAAACGGATCATCAGGCTGTTAGCGCGAATCATGATGACAGTGCCTGTTCATGACATCAACTCAGGTATGAAGGTGTACCGTACCGATCTTGCCAAAAATTATCTCTACCTCACCCCCGATACCATGTCATTCAGCGATGTCATCACTTTGATCTTTATCAACCAGCGCCACATGGTACTCGAAGAACCCATCCGGATTAAAGAACGGACCAACGGAGAAAGTACGATTGGTATCCAGACCGCCTTCCAGACGGTGATGGAGATCCTCAACATTGTGATCCTCTTCAACCCGATGAAGATATTTCTGCCCCTGTCAATCCTGTGCCTTTTTGTATCTCTGGTTTGGGGAATCCCGCTGGTATGGGAAGGACGCGGTGTGAGTATCGGTAGTTTGCTGGGAATTGTCTCCACCCTGATCTTTTTCCTGCTCGGGTTGATCACCGAACAACTTTCACAGATCCGCAGGAACCAGAAGTAGACAGGGGGGGCTTTGGCTTATCCTGAAATTCTTTGGAGTTTTTTCATAAGCGAATAGGCAAAAACAATTACGCTGATTTTCACCCGGTGTTTCATAAGCAGCCAGCGATTTTGATCATATCGCATGTGTATCCTGTATTGTTCCATAAATTGTTCCTGATACCCAAGCGAACTGATCGAATCTTTATGCACCCTGAAACAGGCCAGATCCTCATCGATATATCCGGGTCGGCCAAGTTTTGAAAGCCGGAGCCACAAGTCATAATCCATGGCTGCCGGCAGCCCAGGGTCAATAGGACCGGCTGCCTGCAGGGCCGTGCGTCGGATAAATACAGCTGGCTGTGAGATGAAATTTTCAGTCAGCAGCCTTTCATAGCTGTATTTCCGGGATAACCTGTTTTTATAAGCGGTAATCCATTTTCTTATCTCCCGGTCGTGCTCATCAACGATCCGGCAATTGCCGTAAAGCCATAAACAATTCGGATGTTGTTCAAACCAGCAGGCAACTTTCTGCAAAGTTCCCGGCAGGTAAATGTCATCGGAGTTCAACCATCCGACAATATCCCCGGAACACAGGGCAAATCCCTTGTTCAGGGCATCCGCCATACCCCTATCGGGTTCAGAAATCATCCTGATCTTTCCTGAATACTTGTTAAGTACCTCAAGTGTTCCATCGGTCGACCCTCCGTCAATCACAATGTGTTCAACCGGAAAATCAACCTGCTGGCAGTGAATACTCTGAAGCGTACGTTCAATAAAGGCCGCCTGGTTTAAGGAGGGGGTGATGATTGAAAAATTCACTGAATTCATTTAACCTTTTGATGTATTATCAAACATAATAAAATCCAACAATTCCGGTTTTGCATTCTGCCATTTCTCAAACCCTGTGAAACAATTTTCCCGTGCTTTTGCGGCCATATTTTTGACTTGTTTAAAATCTAGTGGTTTTAAGTTGTTCACATCATATAACAGTCCGTTTTCCCCATGGGTGATATATTCGTTCATGGTAGGATGATCCGGGGCTACCACCACCATGCCCATCGACATGGCTTCAATTACCGGTAATCCGATCCCTTCATACAGGCGTGGAGTAAAAAACACATTTGCCTTAGAAAAAATATTTAAAAATTCATCCTTTTTATCAAACCAACGCGTAACTGTTATATGATATTTTTTCATCTCCTCTTCGGTAGGAAGAACTTCTCTGTACCAGATCGGGTCCAGTGCCAGGTGAAGGTGAAAACTTGAAAAGCAAGATTCTGCGATCAATTGTCTGACATGGTTCCAAGTGATATCGTTCGTTCTTTGCCAGAAAAATCCTTTCAATTCCTGATACGATTCTTGGTGGTAAGGCAGTGTAGAGGGATCAATAAAATACTGAACATGCATCGACATGATGGCGAGGCGATCGAATCGCTGCTGCAGTTCTCTGCAAAATGAGATAAACCGGAAATCTTTAAATCGTAAAAATAATAAATCAGGATCGGCATGTATATCATCATACATTGGAACGATGATAATGTTTTTACAATTCAGTTTTTTAAGATTCTCAGGATGATGATAGATCATGATCTGCAATAGGATCAGCACATCAAACTCTTCCTGATTAATCCTGGCAATGGAGGGAAATGTGCCACCGTTCCATTGGCTGTCCCAAATGATCCTGACAGAGCCTGTTTGTGCTAACAAATTGATCAAAAAGGTGAAGGATGCCGTTTTATAATGATATGAATGGTCGATGACCATTATCTTTTTAGTAAGCGCCGGATTAATACAAGGATAGAAGGTGTCGGGAAAATGAATGGAGGCTTTGCTACCATTCAATAGTCTGACAACGCGAAGTACCTTGGCAATAATTAGTTTCAATCGGTAGTTGCGTAAGGAATCCATCTTGTTCTGAACCAATCTCATAATCGGGGAGAAGGGAAATAGCGCAAATGAAAATATATTTTTCAGGGTGTTGTTCATTGTAGGTTGGTGCCATGCGGGTGACAACGTTTTGGGGAATGCACCGCTTCATCGTAAAGATCAAGAAGTGAGGCTGCACTGTTATTCCAGCTAAATTTGGCCGCCTGCACCGGGGCCATGGTACTCCAATGATCTCGTTCAGCCCTGTTTAATGATAATCGCAGCATTGTTTGGGCCCAAGTTTCAACATCCTCCGGATCAATTAAAATTGCAGCTTTTCCGGCCACTTCCGTAAGCGAGGTGGAATCTGAAGTTATTGTTGGTGCGCCAAATTGCATGCCCTCCAATACTGGTAATCCAAATCCTTCGAATAACGAAGGATACAGATTTGCATAACAATTTCTATAAAGCCAAATTAACTCTTCGTCCGATACATACCCTGTCATAATTACTGAGGCGGCAATGCCAAGATTATTCAGGTGTTGTTGAAAATCTTGCATTAGCCAGCCGTTTCCACCTGCTAATACAAGCGGCATGGGTGCCCCTCCCAAAGCCAGATATCGAGCATAAGCCTGGGCAAGACGCCGTTGGTTTTTGCGAGGCTCAATCGTGCCCACATTAAGCCAATAGTTCCCTGCCTGAACGGCCCTAACGGACTTGGGCCGTTTCCCGGCTTCTAATGGATCAGAGAACCTTGAACATGGATAAATCACCCGAATATTTTTCGCAGGGAAATTAGGAAACGTATTCAAATAATGTGTCTGAGAAGCCTTAGAAATAGCCACCACCCAATCGGCTGCCATGGCAGATCTAAAGACTCCATCAAAGCAGCCCACTCGGTTTGTCTCTTTGGTCCAGGCGGGTTCCACTACAAACGACATATCGTAGAAAGTATAAATCAAACGACTTGACACCAATTGCAAGGGACACCAAAAATTATTTGAATGCACAATGTCCGGACTTCCCAATGAGTCTTCTATATTCGACTTTTCCCAGAAAGCATGTGCCGAATCTCTCCAGAGATGCCGTGGTCCATATTGTACTTTTGGACCGGAATAGGGACTCAGGAATGCCATCAGAGGATTAAAATAAAAATCTCCAAAACTCGGCAAAAGTGAAAATCGTTGCTCAGGTGCAAGTTCAAGCATTGCCTTTATCATTGCATGAGCAAAATAGCCGCATCCGGTTTTTCCGGTGCCGGTTTGTGAAATATCAAAAGCAATATGCATTCCTGGATTTTATTTTTCAGTTTTGTCAGGACAAAAAACATTGTAACACCATGAAAAGGACTTCTTTCGATGCCCGGGACATACCAAACCTATCATTCATTCCCTGTTAAAAAATGTTTGACAACCACAATAATATAATTAAACAACCACTTTCCCGGTGTCCTTCCAAACATTTTTTTTAGCATATCCTTGATTTCACGATGTACCTCAACTCTTGCCCCCATCGTTTTATTCCCTGCATATAGTCTTGATCCGGCAAGTTTTACTGGCAGATATTCAAAGTGAACACCCTCCTTTCCAAGCCGAAGCCAATATTCGTAATCCATACAATATTGCAATGATATGTCAAGCAATCCATGAGATTCGACGACGCGACGACGAAAAAAAAGAGCCGGTTGACAAATAAAGCAAGTGTTTTTCAGTCGTTTAAAATTCCATGGCTCCGTTGGATATTGTTCAAATGGGAAATCGGAAATATCAATATGGTCGGCCATACCATATACCACGTCAACATGGGGGTTTTGCAAAAAAAATGTTACTATGCTACAGATAGCACCAGGATAATAGATATCATCAGAGTTCAGCCATCCGATGATTTCACCATCTGTTGTCAGGATTCCTTTATTTACTGCGTCAGCTTGCCCCGCATCTTTCTCTGACACCCAACGCAGTGATTGATTGAAATTTTTCAGAATTTCAACTGTAGTATCTGTACTGCCGCCGTCAATAACTACATGTTCAATTTCTGCGCCTGTCTGAATAGCAACGCTTTTAAGGGTGCGCTCAATAAATTTCCCTTGATTAAAGGAAGGGGTGACGATGCTGACTTTCATACGAAAATCTTACACACAGAAATATAACTAAATAAGAAATTATAACAGACTCTAATGTTTTTCACAAAATATTTTATGTGCTTCGTTAAAAAATCCAAATCCGAGATTCGCAAGATTTGCATCTGTACATAAGATAATTATTATGTCTTGTGATAAAATCTCCTTTTTCAGATTCTTTTTGTTCAAGTCCGCCCCGGTAAGAATTCCATTTTTGAATTCTTTCTTAAAATAATACCAAAACCTATCTTCCTGGTAAACCTTGGCAGTGATCCCTGGCGCAAATAAATTCGTATAGAAGCTGTCTCCAATTGTAATAACCCTTGGCTTATATACATTTGAATCCGAGTGATATGACACTTTTGGATAAGCCATTTTATAATGATTTATTGGAAAAAACAAATTCATCAAATCACCAAGGTCATAATCAGAGGATCTCAATTCTCCGGTTACTGCGAAAGAATCAACTCTGACAACTACCATCTTTCTTGTCTTCAGTTTTTCAATGTAACGGATAATTGAATCCATGGCTATTAATGCACCATAGTGACTCCAATGAACACCACATTTAGGAAATAATGGGTAGCGTGCTGTATCTTTCATTAATAAAAAATATGGATCAAAATCTATGTAATTAATACCATTCTGTGCAAAATACCTCGAAAAAAAATTTGTATTTGTAGTATGCTTTTTTTGTAGAGAATATCGATCTGGGATATACTCCGGGTAAAAAGTTGCTTTCCCAGGTGCCACTACAATAAGTAAATCTACTCCTTTAATTTTCAATGCATTTTGAACAGATTTGATAATTTTTGATTGTTTATTCCAAAAGGCTTTCCCTTTAAATGTTTTTCCAATATATTCAAAAATATATCCTTGACCATATAGATATTGATTCTTACCAACTACAATATTGGGAGTAAGTGTAATATTAAAAAGGGAATATGATACCTGATTATTCAATCTGATGAAATAATTCCGGAATCCTATATTCATGTCAAGATATTTGTTAAGAAGGTCTTGATATCCTCCGTTAAAAAAAGCTTGCCTTGAATAAACAGGTTTTACAGAAGGAACAATTGCACCGTTAAGCGGATTCTCTTTTATTAAGGAGCATGATTTTTGAACAATTGGAAGAAATAAAATCAGAATATTAAATAGGAATAATAAATGTTTAAATCGTTTCATTATTCCAATTTATTAAAGATAAAGCAACAAATATATTTGTAGATGTCAAATTTTTTTGAATTGTTTTTTATTTAATTCCGCTATTTTTTGAAGTGCAAATTATCAATGGAAATATGAGGTTTCATTAAAAATATTGATTGTTCATTTCGCATTCCACCAATCGCTTAATAAGGTAATCTCCTTTTATTTTCGCCGACCAATTAAGCAAATGACTGGCTTTTTCGGGATTAGCATAGCCTTTGGAAATGTCTGTCGGCCGCAACAATGCCGAATCAATCTCAACGTGTTTTTCCCAATCCAGGTTTAAAATCGAAAATGTTGTTTCTACAAAACGTTGCAGGCTGAATGTTTCACCTGACGCGATGATAAAATCCTGTGGCTTTTCTTGTTGCAGCATCAGCCACATAGCCTCAACATATTCAGGTGCCCAGCCCCAGTCTCGGTAAATATTAATATTTCCAAGTTTTAATTTTTCCTTGCTTCCTTTTGCGATCCTACATGCTGTTGATATAATCTTTTTGGTTACAAATCTTTCTTTACGTAATGGGGACTCATGGTTAAAAAGTATTCCGGTACTTGCGAAAATATTATAAGCTTCGCGATAGTTGGCAAGTACCCAGAAAGCACCCGATTTAGCTACGCCATAAGGACTTCTTGGCACAAATGCTGTTGTTTCGGTAACTGCTTCATTTGCATTTCCAAAGCACTCACTTGATCCTGCATTATATAGCTTAATAGGTTGCTTTGAAAACCTTATGGCTTCAAGAAGATTTAAAACACCCACGATAATGCTTTCAAGCGTTTCAACGGGTTGTTGGAATGATAATGCGACAGAACTTTGTCCTGCCAGATTATAAATCTCATCCGGCCTTACAAAATCTATCGTCTGAACTACACTTCTGAAATCGATAAGCGAAATTGAAATGGGTTTGATTTTTTGGTATAAATCTAATTTGTGTAAATTATCAAAGGAGGAATTCTCAGCATCCCGTGAACCCCCAAATATCTCATAACCTTTATCAATCAGGAGTTTAGAAAGATAGGCACCATCCTGGCCTGTAACACCGCAAATTAATGCTCTTTTTTTATTCATATTAAGTTGTAACTTGTTTTTGTCTTTTAATCAATTGAAACGATCATAATTATTTCACTACAGCAGTTTATTTTCTTGAGAACGCAGATTTTACCCATTGGTGCACAATATTTGCCATATTAGCCGAAACTTTTCGATTCCATCGCAACGCCGCCATCAAGGATCGCATTCCAACTTCAAGAACAATCCAGGCCGACCGTTCCGGCCCCCTTAAACGATCTTCCATTACTACATGCGCATAATTAAACAGCCACTTTTCAGGAACCCTGCCAAACATTTTTTTTAGCATTTTGTTAATTTCAAGATGCACCTTAACCCGGGCCCCTAAAGTCTTATTTTCAGCATATAGTCTGGATCCTGCTAATTTTTCAGGGAGATATTCAAAACGAACTCCTCTCTTTCCCAAACGCAACCAGTATTCATAGTCCATACAATACTGCAGGGCGATATTGGGCAATCCGTGAGCTGCAATAATGCGACGGCGAAAAAAAAGAGCCGGCTGGCAGATAAAGCAGGTTTCCTTCAGCCGATCAAAATTCCAGGGTTCAGTGGGATATTCTTCAAAAGGGTTGTCCTCAACGTCAATATGGTCAGCCATTCCATAAACCACATCGACATCGGGGTTTTGCTGAAAAAAATCAATCACACGCGTAATTGTTCCCGGATAATAAATATCATCCGAGTTTAGCCAACCGATTATGTCACCATTGGTTTGCCGGATGCCTTTATTGACGGCATCTGTTTGCCCTTTGTCTTTCTCTGACACCCAACGCAGTGACGGATTGAAATTTTTCAGAATTTCAACTGTATTATCTGTGCTGCCGCCGTCAATAACTACATGTTCAATTTCTGAGCCTGTCTGAATTGCAACGCTTTTAAGGGTGCGCTCAATAAATTTACCTTGATTGTAGGAAGGGGTGATAATACTTATCTTCATATATCAAGTTTATCGGGGAACAATTGAACAATTTCTCCATTATCATAAAGAAGGTTGCAGCGCTTTAGCATGGTCGAGAGTTCTCGCTGATCATTTCCAAGGCCTGATTTTGCTGGCACAAAAAATGGAGAAATTTTGACCTCATAAAATCCGCCACCTGGTTCCAAGGGTAACGACAAAACTGCGCTGGCACCTCTGTTGAAAAAAAGTGGAGTCCCCAATTTTTTTCCGCTTTTGGTGGTATGAACTGTAAGGCGCGGATGCGGAAGCCAATCTGGAGCCAAAAATTCAATCTCAAGCGTTTGAGCACACTTTGAAGGAGCGATTTGTATTTTCAGAATGGGGCCTGACCATCCATCTGCAAAGGCGCCGGTCATCAGGTTTTCATGTTTTTCATTAGTCAACGAATACTCGAAAAGTTCCCAATATTCTCGTGCCATGAGTTCGGTATCTGAGAATTCTAACGCACGCTTTCGACCCGATTGAATGCGTTGAGCGCACAATGCACCATCTTCTAGTAATAAAATCATTGCTTGTGCAATTTGACTCGGAATGCGTGGGTTAAATAGTATTGCCACATCAGCTGCCACTTCGGGAAGCGAAGTAGTGTTGCTGCATGCCACAGGTACACCAGCTGCCATGGCCTCTATAACCGGTAACCCGAACCCTTCATAAAGTGACGGAAAGATGACACCAGTGCAATGAGCCATTAAGGCTGCCAAATCAGCATTAGGCAGAAAGCCAGGGAAAATGATTCTATCTGCAAGATTCATCATGGATGCAGATCTCATAAGCCATTCTTGTCGCTCCCCTGGAGATCCGGTACAAACAAGTTTTATATCTGCAGGTAAACCATCATGACAAGCCATGCCAAATGCTGTAAAAAGCATTTCATGATTTTTATGCTTCCAGAAATTGGCAGGATATAAGAAATAACGCTTTTGAGTAAGGCCCAGTCGGTTTAAAATATCCTTTTCGTATGTTACATCATATGGAATACGTTGTGCCATTCGTAAATGTATCGTACGTATACGTGCCGGATTCAGATTGGCAGAAGAAATAGCGGAATCTCGTGAGTAATTGGAAATAGCAGCAAGTGCTGTTGCTCGTCGACATGCTTCAAGAAAGGTGCGCTCGCGGTGAGATACATCCTCTTTTGCAAAGAATTCAGGATACGTTTTGTATTGCAGGTCATATATCGTACATACAGTTGGGATTCCAGGTTCGAAATAAGTAGGGGAGGTAAAGGGACAAAAAAGCAAATCAACACCCATGTCCCGTAGTAGTTCACCTGACCCGACTTGTATAAGCATTGTGTTTAATTTCTCACTCAAATAGTTGACAATGCCAGGTAGTTTAACATGTATACGTGGAGCCAGACGGGAGAAAGATTCTATTAGTCGTTGGCGCAATGAATTTGTCTGTTTGGGGCCAACAACCATTCGACGCCGCATGTTAGGCCCGTCTAAATATGCCAGTTCATCATGTGATAAAGATTGGGTCAACAGGATAAATTGGGTCTGAGGAGCAATTTTGCAAAGATGTCGCAGTAATTCAAGTACAAAAATTTTTGCCCCCCCATTTTCTCCGCCGGGAAGGACAGGCGTCAAATCCACGGCAATGGTCCTTAGAGATTTATTCATAGAGCTTGTTAATTATTTCCGTTATTTTATTGACTTCTGGCCAATTTGTGAGTTTATTTAACCAATGAAAACTTTTACGGAGAAATAAAATATGCAAATTTTCTTTCAACACATCTATCAGCGCACCCTTTGCTAACCGGTCTGCCTCCGACTTCTGCAACATCGCTGTGAGCGTATCTATTTGCTCTCCCCGGGCCGCCCGATCCGCTTCCACCTCTATCAGCATCGCCGTGAGTTTGTCAATTTGCTCTCCCCGGGCTGCCCGATCCACCTCCACCTCCCTCACCATCACCGTGAGTGTATCTATTTGATCTCCCCTGGCTGCCCGATCTGCTTCCACCTCCCTCAGCATCACCGTGAGTGTGTCTATTTGCTCTCCCCGGGCTAAGTGGTCATACTCCAAATCCTTCAGCATCCCGTTAAGCGCATTGATATTATTCAAACGTGCAGCCCTATCCGTCTCCGACTCCTTTAATTTTTGCACCACCTCCAACTCTCGCTTCTGTAAATCAAGAAACGCCAGGGTCATTCTTCCAGCAGCTGTTTCTAAAAGTACCGATTCAATTTTACCGGTATCGTGGATTTTAAACGGGACTCTGCTCACAGCAAAAAACATGTCATAGTGCCCAAATATTGCCGGTTCAAATTGAATATATTCTGCACCTAGCCGCCGAAAAAGCTCCCTCACGGAACGATCACTAAAAAGAAAAAGGTGCTCATCGGGTTTAAGCTGTTCGAGAAAGGCACCTCTTGTCTCAACCAATGTTGGATAATGCATCCCCTCCTTAAACTGAGGGGTCTGTATGAGTAACAAACCATCCGGCTTCAGCAACTGCAAGCAATGGGACATCGTCGCAACAGGATCGGGCAGGTGTTCGAGTACATCCATTAAGGCAATTACGTCCAAACTACCCAACGGAATTTTCAGGGTCTCCACCGGGCCAATAAATATCGGCACATCAAATGTTTTCTGGCCATATCCGACAACCCATGGGCTCATTTCCACTCCTGATGCATTATATCCGGATTGCTTTAGCAAGGCAACAAAACTACCATGAGAGCAACCCAGTTCCAACACTGTGGCTGGCGGGAGGCTGAATTTTAGCAATGTTTTCAACCAGTGCAGGTTGCGTTCCGGAAGGTCAGCCCGAGCACGGTTTTCGATACCAGGATATCCAAAATCTTCAATTTGATGGTTGAGCCAATATTTCTTTCCATAAAAATCGGTTTCGTCATCATTCACTTGTAATTGTTCTGGTAACAACGCATTGAGAGAAACCAGTGTTCCACAAACACCACATTCACCATAATCGGCATTAAACGAGAAAAAATCTTTATTTCCACACCAGCATGTATACATATCCGTTATTTTAATTTTCGAATTAGGAACACAGCGCCACTGCCTGTTTGCCAGTCAGTTTCCAATTCCATTAAGCCTTCAAGTATCTTGCGGAACGCAGTAGGGAAGTTTGCATTGTCCGACAGTAATTTGCAAATCACATTACCAATTTCACCTCCGCCTTTCCGCTCGATATGCCAGAGGTTTGAAATGGCTATAACGAAGGCTAAAATATTCTGAAATTAGTGAGTCTCTTAAATTCCTGATTATTAATATCTTCCTGTAATTCAGCAGCAGTGAAACAGCGTAAAAATTGATTAGATGTAACATATACGGTCGGATAAACTGCGCCGCAAACCAAGGGGGTTTCAAGAAATTGTTTTGCATCTATCTTAGGGTCAACAATTCTTTCCTGAGCTATTTCCTTAAGAATTCGGTGAATCCACTGTGAACCCGCCTTCCAATGTATAACTTGAAATATGGTTGATTTAGCTTCGTTGCATTCTGACATTTTAGCTGATTTTTTAATAGTAAACGATCACGCTACGAGTTTAATACACATGTTATATTGACTTGCTTTGCGATTGAAACCATAACCTCCTTTAATGAAGCATCCAGTAAATCTTGGCACGCCATGTTCTTGAATGCGGCCATCTCTTAAATTGAGTTTTCAATTCGTAGCCCAAGGAGACCAAAGATTTACCAGCAATAGACTCAAACTCCGCGATGTTTTTTTCTGAAAAATAGTTTTTCCAATCGCCTGATATGCATTTTCTGACAACCGTATTATATCGGAATGTTTCATGAAATAAAGCAGCGAACCGATCCTTTTTATATTTCATTACTGTACGTTTGATTTCAGCATGCGTAAACACATTATTGGTAAAATGCTTCAGCAAATTACCTAAACTTTGAATTGGATCATACAAGAAATCTTCGTATTTAATAGTGATCGCTGAATGACCTGCCCAGGCATTCACATAATTACACCATTCGTTTGCCGTCTCTTTTACATACGCATCAAACTGTTTATCAAAGGTTGGTATGATATTGTTTTTTACACAAAAATATTTTTCAAAAAACCATTTTGAAACAACAACATCCCGTCCATCTCTTACCAGATGGACAAAAGTAGCATCAAAATCTATCAATTGGGATCCGGGAAGTTCATGGCTCTTTATCACCGATGGCATTGGAAAATCCAAATCAGGCGCACTTCGATACCACGGATGTTTGTCGGTTTTAAACAGTTTGAATCCAGGCCGCATATAAATATCACGCATTGGGATACCTAATGCATCCCCGATCATGGAGGTAATCCAAGTTCCTCCGGATTTTGGATACTCGGTTATAATGATTGGCTTATTGACTAATTGTTTCTGGTTTACTTCCATCACGCTGATTTTAACATACTGTTATTCAAAAATACTGATCCCGGATTCCCAGGAGAAAATCAAATTCCTTTCATTTATATGTCCTACAAGTAGCCAATGGTCTGAATAATCAAAGTTAAATATACAGATTAATGGATTTCGGTTCAAAGCAAGAAACTACGTTTCGGCGATCCTGCTGCTTCCTGGTAGAGGTCCAACAGCGAAGCAGCACTTCGTTTCCAGTCAAAGCTGGCCGCCTGTTCCAGTGCCAGGGTTCCTAAATAATCTCTATCAGCCCTGTTTGCCGATAATTGTAGCATTGCTTGTGTCCATGCATTGACATCCTCTGGTGCAAGCAATATTGCAGCTTTTCCAGCCACTTCGGGAAGTGATGCAGCATTAGAAGTCAGAGTTGGTGCGCCAAATTGCATGCCTTCAAGAACGGGCAAACCAAACCCTTCAAATAGCGAAGGATAGAGATTTGCATAACAATTTCGATAAAGCCAGATCAACTCTTCATCCGATACATACCCAGTCATTATTACAGAATCGGCAATTCCAAGCTCCATAAGATATTGCTTAAAGTCATCCATGAGCCAGCCCGTCCCACCTGCCAGAACGAGTGGCATTGAGGAACCTCCCTTAGCAAGGTAGCCTGAATATGCTTCGACGAGGCGACGCTGGTTTTTTCTCGGCTCGATGGTTCCGACGTTTAGCCAAAAGCCCCCTTCAGGAATATTCTTGAGCGAATTTGGCCGGGTTCCCATGGCCGATGAATCACCAAACCTAGAACACGGAAAAATGACGCGGATTCTATCCTTTGGGAAATAGGGAAACACACTTAAATAATGCGCTTTTGAGGCTTCAGAGATAGCGACCACCCAATCTGCCAGCATAGCAGAACGGAATACCCCTTCGAAACACCCCACCCGATTCGCCTCTGTGGTCCAGCCAGGATCAATTACAAAGCCCATGTCATAAAAGGTGTAAATAAGACGGCTTGACAATGGCTGTGCCGGACACCAGAAATTATTGGAATGAATAATGTCCGGTTTACCAAGTAAAGCTTCTGCCTCTGTTCCGTTCCAGAAGGTTCTTGCATTTTCCCTTGACAGATGCCGTGGCCCGTATTGCACATTCTTTCCGGAATAGGGATTTATTACAGGCATCAATGCATCGAAATAAAAATCACCGAACGATGGTAAAAGTGTAAAGCGCTGCTCTGGTGCAAGCTCCAGCATTGCCTGTATCATAGCATGAGCAAAAAAACCGCAACCGGCCTTGCCTGATCCTGTTTGAGAAATATCAAAACCTATATGCATAATTTTTCCCGGAATTTGATGTTAATGAACATCGATGGTCATACCTTCCTGACCACCATTTTTAAACCATTTAACTCCTTCCTGAACAGGTGATATTATAAGTTTGAATCTACCCGCCATAGTAGGGGTTTTAATGGGACACATAAGTTTGACTTTTCCTCCTGGACTTATCGGCTCAGGAAAAGGGATTCTGTTCCCCTCAAGAACGACATGTCCAGTTTGATCATACCAGCGATAGGACAGGTTTACATACTTTCCCTTTTTTAGTAATCCTATGGCAGGCCACGTTTCTATCCCTGTATTTACAATTAAAACCTCCACCATGTGTGTTGTACCGGAAGGCAAATTTAAAAATATGTTTAGAGGTACTACCTTGCATTTCGGATATTTAAGTGCTGCTAGCGGAGGCATTTCACTTTTTTGAAGTACCAGAAAGGCATCGTACCCGGCAAAACGTCTATAATTATTATAATTTTTTGAAGAATTGCGATGATCAAATATGTAAAATCTGATCCATTGCAACCCGGACCATCTTGGGAAGGTCCATTCTCTCGTGCTTCTGTAAATTTCTCTAAAAGATGGAGATTCTACTGGAACAGGAGTAAATCTCGTTTGATAAGGATTAAAAACCACAATGTCATTTATTTTTTTTGAATATCCTATAGTGTCATTAAGTTTGAAAAATGAACTGACGCGTTTATTATCTGTCGGTTCAGTAGCTTTTATATCAAATAATGAATCAGAAACACCGAATGAAGTTAAAAAGGTTTTAAGGCTTCCGATTATCTCGATTTCCCTTCCTGAACTTACACCTGAGAGAACTAAATTTCGCCGTTGAGGATTAGTGTTTTTACCATTTTTCAGCCAATTAGCCATATAGTTAACAAATTTATAATGATTATTAACTATAGTCTTTTGATTGTCGATGTCAGAAACCGCAATGGGGAATGAATAAATCAAACAAATCAATGCCAAAAAAACAACCAGATTTCGAATTTTCTTTCGATCGAAGCCATGCAATACACCGGCAACACCGCAAACTGCAAATGCATAGGCTGGTACTAAGTAGTAATAATTGAACATTTTTAGTATTAAATATGTTACAATATATACCCCTGCTGACATCAAAAACGAATCATATAAAGTGTGTTTTGCTGGTGTTCTGATAACAATTATTAATCTATAAGTCGCAAGGGGCAAGGCTATGAGCATTAGAAATGGTTCGCATTGAATGAAATTATAAAGAACATTAATAAAAGAAATGAGATGAAATGAAACATACGAACCGGTTGAATAAAAAAATCTCCATAGACCGTACAAACAAATGTAAGTGGCGCCAATCAGCATTGAAGCAAACACTAACTTAGGTGGTTTGACTTTTTTGTTCCTATAATATCTGAAAAATTCTAACATACCGAAGACAAGTCCAAAAACAAACGCATTTTCTTTATAGAATAAACCAATAAACAAGGATAATAAACCAATAATGGTAGCTATATTCTTATGAGCATCTGCTTGATGAGCTTTTCCGTCTAAAACCATTTGGCTTGACCAGACAAACAACAACATTAATATTAGTACATTTAACTCTCCGGCAAATAATCTGAACAAAGTATTCGCAATTCCAATTGAAAATACTACAGTGCTCCATAATATAAGTACTGCCCAATTACCAATGTTAGTAGTAACAAGACATCTGTATAGCAAAAACCCGCACAATGGCAGTTTTAATGCATGGACTGTGTAAAAGAGTGCAGGTGATGGAGAGAAATACAAAGAAAGAACCGCATATTCTTGGGCAGTCAAAGGAATAAAACGCCCCAATGCCGGACTAATAAAAAATCCAAGGTGTTTGCCTTTGAAAAGTGTACTGATCAAATGATGATCATCAAGAGGTCCAAGGCCATTTACCCCCAAAATCCAGGCAGTCCATGCCAGGATAATCCCGGAACAAAAAATAAATAAATAAAGATGGGAGTATTTTTTAACCATAGCAAAAAAAACCGAAGTCGGAATTCAAGGTTTAGTTTTGTTAAAATACCATCACCCCTAAGAGGGGTGTTCAATTACCGGGGCAACAAAAAGGTACATGTTTTAAACCCATTGGCTATTGAATTTCCTTCAATTTCTTATCAAGAAAATACCGTTGTTCATCCTCCGACATGTTTTGAAATTCATATTCTTCGCAAACCTTTATTGCATCGCCAATCATTAACATTTTTCCGTTGTTGATCAGCATGGCACGGTCACATGATCGTTTAACTGTTGCTATGTCGTGGGTGACCAGAACTACAGTGTTTCCGATGGCTTTGTACCGGTTAAATTCTGTGAGGCACTTAGCCTGAAAACTAGCATCTCCAACAGCAAGAACTTCATCCATTAAAAGGATTCCCTTGTTCGCATGAATTGCGACCGAGAATGCAAGCCTGACATACATCCCACTCGAATAGTTCTTTAATTTTAGGTCAATGAATTTTTCAAGCTCGGAGAAATCAACAATCGTTTTGTACTTGTTTTCAATTTCTTTCCTGGAAAGCCCCAAAATTGTAGCATTTACGTAGATATTGTCTTTCCCTGATAATTCAGGATTGAACCCAACACCCAACTCCAGGAACGGAGAAATCTCGCCATCAACAATCACCGTCCCTTCATCGGGCGTATATATCCCTGCCAGGATTTTCAGCAGAGTGGACTTGCCGCTTCCGTTTCGACCAATAATACCGAAAAATTCCCCTTTGTTTATTTCAAATGAAATATTATCAAGTGCATTAAATTTCTCATAAGTCAACTTCCGCCTCCAATTAAACAACCGTTCCCTGATTGTATCCCTGTTTTCATGAGGGATACTAAAGGTCTTCGATAAATTATTTACCACGATGGCAGGATTATTCATTTTCATTACATATTCTCAATAAGGTTCTTGGAGTGTTTGTTTAAAAACCAGATGCTTCCCAATAAACAAGGAATAAAAATTCCGATAAAAATGAAAAGATGATCTGTCCTGGCAATGTCATTGTCAATCAGTGCAACCCGTGAGTGTTCAATAAGCAATGTCATGGGATTCAGATAAAGAATAGATTGCACGTTGGCTGGGATCAGCGAAATGGGATAAATGATTGGAGACGAGAAAAACAATACTTGTAAAAGCACTTCCCATACCTGATTCAAATCGCGGATCTTTATATACAACGGTGCAGTGATGAATGAGAAAACAACCGCAATCCCGTACATCAATAGGAGATAAACTCCAAATATGGCTAATTGTAATAAACCCGGAATTTTATGATAATAGAAAATAAGAAAAATGAACAGGATAACCAGGTTAAATATGAAAGCCAAAGCGCTATGCACAGTGGCAGATATAATGATAATCCATTTTGGAATGAAAATCTTTTTTAAAATGTGGGATTTCGAAAGAAGACTGCTAAGCCCGACAGTTGTGGCCTCGGAAAAAAAGGACCAAAGGATGATGCCAACCAGCAATCGTATAGAAAAAGTAGGATTATTTTTATAAAACAGGTGGGAGAACACAAAATTCATCACCAGGAATAACGAAAAAGGTTTTAAAAAAACCCATACCGCCCCGAGCCACGACCCTTGGTACCGCATTTTCAAGTCGGTTTTGGCAAGCATCCATATGGTTTCCCAATAATAAAGTTGTTTTGTATGTTTCATGGGATGAATTGCATTTCTCTGCAAAACTATGGAACTTTCATTACAATGTTTTTTGCAGAGCAAAAGAACCAGGTTAACGACGTTGTCCTGGTTAAATTTAAATCATTCGAAAGGTCATTAATCTATGCTGAATGATATGAAAAAAATTGGCGAAGGTCCAATACAATACCATACCTGCCGGGAATGAATAAAATAGAAAGAAAAACATCAGCGTCATTGCGATCAGAAAAATATTCTGAAGCCCTTGTTCTTTTTTTTCAGCCGTGGGTGCAGGTGCCAGCTTGAATGACAACAGGGTAACAATTGCCATAATAACCGGGAGAAGATTAAAATATCTGCCCAGTAAAGGAATATTGAAACCAAAGCAAAAGAGTTTATCGGGTTCAGACAGCGTATTGATCCACAGAAACCGGGCATCATGCAATTCATAAGCCGAACCCAAAACGTGAAAGAGGGCTATAAGGATGGGCAATTGGATCAAAACAACGAATAGGGGCTTTAAGCCTGCAAAGGGGCTTACATTATGTTTTTTATACAATTGCAGGATCTTTTCGCTCTGTTCACCTCCTTTAAAATTTTTTTTTATCTCTTTTAATTCAGGGAGCAGGAGTTTCTGTGCATCCACGAATCGTTGCTGGCTCTTCAAGGCAATATTTGCCAACGGAGATAAACAAATTCGCACAATCAGCGCTAAAATGATAATCGTCCAGCCCCAATCTGGTATAATGGCATGTATTGCACCAAGTATGCCAAGCAAGCCAAAGCATATCCATCTCATCCACCCCCAGAGCCCGGGAAAAAGCAATGAACTGAGATTAACAATGCCAGAGGCAAGTGCCTCCTTTGATTTGGGTCCTGAAAAAATTAAAAATTCCCAACAGATTTGTTCGCCTGGTGCAATTGAAGTGATAGGTAATCTGAACCATAGAACCGGAAAATTATTCTCCTTAATCGATGTTTTAACACCTGGCTGGGCGAATTTCAACTCGACAGTTGTGAATGGAAGAACCCCATTGGCCTTTTCAGTTTCGCCAGGAAAGATCAGCAGGGCAAAATAACGATCCTGCAATCCTGCCCAAGTCAATTGCTGTGATGGCCACGGGAGATTGCCGGCTTTGTTTGGCCCGTCCCATCCTGATGCCACCGTTCCCATGACAGAAGCAACCGGTTCAATATTAGAACCGGTTGAAGGTAAAAACCCCGATAGCCCGGATGTTTTTTTGCATGAAGAGGGGGCCAACGATAAAATCAGACTGTCACCTGCTGAAGCGGAAAAATTTCCAGCGGATTGGTTTTTTTAAACGATCGACATTTTAAAATACCAGGGATGGCGGGCCTTCTCAAAAATCTGATGCAACACGAGACCGGTAACGGATCTAGAACCGATATGCACATATTCACCTTGCAGTACCGCGTGAATTTGCACAGAAGACGAAATTGGCGAGATTTCGCCCGAATCAACGCAGGACGAATCCCCGATTTGTGCAAAAGGGACTCCGACAGTTCCCGTTGCGAAGTACATTAAAAGAACCACTGTCAGAGACAGTGTCCTTATCATGAATGATATCCAGTGTATTGCAACCGAATCATTTTTTATTGTCACTTTGCTTTTCTGAAAGATCGGTAGAAGTGCTTTTCCGCAAGCCAAAAAATTTAAGTATGCGGTGCCAGAATAGTTTTACGGCGATTCCTGCTCCCACCACCGTTGCTATCAGCGCCTGCAAAACAATACTGCCAGTTCCCGGATCGATATAGGCTAAGATTTTTAAAAAGACTGCCATTAAAGGTAAATTCAATAAGGTTAACAGGATACTGTTCATAACTACTTTTGTTAATTTGATAAAAATGGATTCGGCTGAAAATAATTACTCGGATGCAAAAATATGCATTCTTCACTTTCTTTTCATCCAATAAATTGTTCTTTCAGAAGCCATGACCTTTTCTTTTGCAATGATGTTATAGAACACTTCAAATTCCTTAACGAATGCATCTTCATGGTACTCTCCAAAGATATCTCTTCTGGACTCAAGCAACTTTTTTACCTGTGAATCCGATTTTGGGACAAATTCAATGACCAGGTGCTCACTCAACTCACTCAGAAATCTGGCAATCTTTTCAAAAGGAAGGTTATTTGAAATGGCTAAATGATGGATTAATGCAAGGGCAAACACCATATCGGGGGAAGGCCGTAATTTGAAGCCCATTCTTTCAGCATTGTTCCATCCGATAGAAGGACTTGGATTTGTTAAATCCATCACCAATGGCAGCATATTTTCTATCTGTTGATTCCTGACATTGTTATAATTGGCTTCAACCGCCAGTGGATCAATATCAAAAGCAACACATTGGGCCCCATATTGTACGGCAATTTGGGTGAATTCTCCGGTATTTGCGCCCAAATCCCACACGGACTGAGGTTTTATATTAGCAACAAATCCTGATATGATCTCTTTTTTATGGGCAAAGGAATTATCGGAGTAATTTGTAAAAGAATAGTAATCCCCCCATTCTGTATTTTGGGCATTTATCCCGAGGTTTTTCACGGCAGATGTCAAACTATAAATCAACGCCAGTAGATTGGACTTGGAAATTTTAATGTTTCTTGAAACAGAACCTTTATGCGCATATTTTTTCTGAGATCTTGCGTGAAGGTGTATGTGCATCAACATTGAAAAGTTCATTTTAGTTTTGAATGGCAGTAAACTGCTGGCCAGATCAATCGGAATGCCATCGATATACAATTTCATCATTTGATTCAACCTGCTGTCGGTATAACTCATCAATGCCAAGGGGGCCAAAAAGTGTTGGCCAAATTGTTTATATGCATCCCATGGTTTTCCTTCCTTATATATTTCGAATGAAAGCGTATCGATAAATATGGGTTTTCCTTTATGAAACTGGATATTGTAAGCACTTCCATCCTTCAGCGTCATCCCATACTGCAACGCAATTTTTTGAATTTCAAGGGTAGTTAATGCGGCATCTTTTAACTGGCTGAAAGACCACTCATATGGATAGGAGACAAATTTGATCTGTTCCGGTTCTATTATCTTGTATATCCTGTCATTCAATCCCTTGTGGTTGGGAAGTTCAATGTGTGGGATCAGTAAATGCTTTTCAGTAAGCGTAGTATAGAGACCGGAACTCATTAAAAAATCATACTCATGTTGGTAACAAACATTGACCTGCCGCAAGAGCGTGCTCTCTTCATAAAAGAGGAAACCGCTCGGATCACGGAATGAACTTTCGAGAATTTTCACCTCTGCCATTTTATTTGTGTGTTTGGTTTTTCTCTTCTTTAATTACCAACTCCCTTACCGCCATGCCTAATTTACGTCTGTCTTTTGATTGGCCAAAATCTGCGGGTGCAGCAGGATCACTGATTTCGAACAAAATATTATTCACCCCGTCTACGATCATGCTTTTTAAAATTACGGCATTATACCATCTGTCTTCTTTCATTTTCCAGGATGCTATCTTTCTGCCATTTATCATAACATTAACATTTTGATGTTCAATTTTCCCTTTGACTGAATACCCAAAACCCTTCAACTCTAAAACCAAGTTGCTTTTCAGTGGTTTGACAAGCCGGAAAAGCAAACCGGCAACATTGCCGTCAGTCCAGCAATGCTTTGGCTCCGGAGTGCTCCATCCTCCCAAAAGGTATTGGTTTGCGTTACCTTTTGCACTAAAACATACAGGAATGCCAATGTTATAATTATAAATAGATGTTGTTTCAACCTTACCTTCCTGTGTGTACATATAACGCCCCAGATGCCAGTTTTCCCCGTTGTAGGCATGGCCAGAAACAATGTACTCGGTCATCCTTGGAAATTGATTACTTCCTAAATTATTATTCCAATCATAAAATAAGAATTTGCGCAGCCGATCTTCTCCTTTTTTTGCGGCATTAAATCCTGCATAATCCAGATTTTTATTTTCAACTTGCAGCAGGCATCCCAGATCAGAATTATAAAGAGGCCTGTCATCAACAACAATCTTCCCATTAGCAAATGTTGGTTTATACAGCAATAAGGCCAGGGCCGAAGATGATACTATTTTCGATACCGGGCCAGGTTCAGGTCTGAGTGATGGCAAATCTGTGGCACCATGGTCGGCCATGATCACAATTTCTGTTTTATCGTATATGTTTAATTCTTTTAATTTAGTTAGAATTTTTTTAATCAATGCCATTGAACCTCTGGCCTGTCGTATGTATCCATTCTTTCCTTTAAGTGTTGGGTTAAACTTAAGATTTTCATCCACGCACAATGGTGGGTGAGAAATATTAAAATGAATGAATTTGAATGTACCAGCCTTTGGCTCCTTTGCAATGTTTGCTTGTTTCTCAAAAAGGTCAACAAAACGAATATCATCATCATTCATGACCGGAGGATCATTTGTTCTTTTGAATGATAAAAGCCATTTCCCGTCGTTGTAGATTATTTTTTTCAATCTGGTCGGAGAACATCTGAAAAAACCAAAATCGAGGAACCTTTTTACAGGTGAAGAAATTTCAACAGAAAAACATTTTAAAATGTCTTTTATTGATGCGTTATCTGAATTAACATCCACTATCTTTGAATTGTATCCTTTTTTATTATAATAGTCCTGAATATCCCAATTGGTTAATGAATCGTGAAATGAACTATTGTAATTCTTTTGGTTTTCTAAAAATCTGCCGCGTAAAATTGCGGTCATATTTGGTTTTGAAGTGGGATAACGACTGATAGTATTTCTATAAAATGTAAATCCATCCAGGAATATAATTTCATCTGGATACTCATTTTTTATCAGATCGAAATAGTCAGATTGGAAGCCCTCCAGCAGAATTACAAGTACATTATTCGTTCTCTGAAATGAAAATACATCTTTAATTTCTTTTTGTTTTGTTTTATTCTGTATTTCATTTGGTGCTGAAAGAAAACTGCTTGAAACAGAAATAAATCCGAGAAGAAACAATACCTGAACCATTATTGTCTGACGCTTTTCTCTTCCCATGTAAAATAGAATTACTATTGAGATAATGATCAACGGCCAAACAATTAGTTCAATCATCATATTGATTTTCCATTTATTCAAAATAATATCCAATCTATCGAGAGGGCCAAATTCCCACACAAAAAGTTGGCTTTGTACCCAACCTGCAGCTGCAATGCCAACAATTGTACCTGCAGCTATTTTAAAACAGTTTAATTGATTTCTAAGAAGAAAAAGAACAAGGTATAAAACACAGAACAATACAATAAAAAGACCTAACACAGGAATAAACACATCCTTTAAGGAAAATTCTATCTCATTAATATGATCGAAGTAAAAAGAAGCAGGCGCAGTAAAAAACAATATAAAAGGAAGGATTCCCGACACCGCTACTCGAAATGCCAATGATTTTTGCATTAGTTAAAAAATTAACAGAAATGAAAACCTGTTTTTTATTGTGATTTTCAATTCATCAAGCATACCAGTTAAAGTTGTTGCATTATAGATAATGATCTGGAATAGGAGAACTCCGGTTATTTATTGTAAAAGTAAAGTAAGGCAAAATACAACGCCTATTCTCTCTGTGGTTGAGTGAAGTGCTATGAATTTGATTACGCCTAAATATTTCGATTAACATATTTGTTCTTTTTTTCCTGCCCTTTTTATTTAAATGATATATTGAATCAAAAAACAAGCTATCCGCAAAAACAAAATCGACAGGATTGTTTAATATTTTTATATGCAACTCGCTTGTCAGGTCAGCTGCATATTTTAAAATAGCATCTTTATTTAATGCAAATTCAGATTCGGGATAATTGGGAAATAAAAAATAAACTTTGATATTTTTTGTTTTTGCATATTTTGCAAAATCATTTAAAGAAATAATTCCATCCCATTTTTTATAAATAATTTTTTTCCTGCTATTAAATTTCTTCGGTAATGGTTTATTGAGATGTCTAACGACATCACCAAATTCGTTAAAAGAACTACGCGAATAAACAGAATTGGTATCTGGCATTTTCCGCCCCCAATTATTTTGGGTAGAGAGTTGCAGGAAATTATTCTTCATATTTACCATTACTTCGTCAGTAATAAATCCTTTAAACTCTGAAATATAATTACCGGAATAATAATTTTTTGAGTATGAAATATTATTTTTAGCTTGCTTTTTAAGTTGATAATTTCGGTTCTTTATCACTTTGAGTGGGTAACATAATGAGGATTGATTTTAGAAAAGTCGAGTTTTCCGGTGAGCAAATAGATAATTGCTTTGATGGTATCATATCGTCGATAACCCCGGGCT
>CAIYES010000445.1 GCA_903925275.1 uncultured Bacteroidales bacterium | reverse complement strand
GTGATCTCCATCGTCATCCTGGCTATAGTGATGTATCTCATTATCCCATGGATCATCAAGCTGGCCGGCCTCTTTGAGCTTTTCTTTGTCAATTCTTTCGGTCTCCCGTTCAATTCCGGAACAGCCATTTATTTTATCCTGCTGATCGGGTTGATCCTATGGGGGCTTCATTATACCTGGAAAAAAAGAAAACCTGTGTGGAATGCCATCGTCCTGGCGCTTACCTTTATCGTCATTGGATATTCCTCATTCCTGATGCTGGTAATACGCAGCAACGCCGATACCCCCATTGATGAAAACAACCCTGAAAATGCCATTAATCTGCTGGCTTACCTCAACCGCGAACAATATGGCGATTGGCCTCTCTTATCGGGACAATATTACAACGCTCCCGTTGTTGAGCGTTTCGATGGAAATCCGGTATATGCAAAAGATGTAAAATCAGGCAAATATGTCATCACCGATAAACGTGAAAAGGCAATACCTGTCTACGACAGCCGCTTTACCACGATCTTTCCGCGTATGTGGGACCAATCGGAATCCCGCTTTGAAAATGAATATATCCGATGGGGAAATGTGAAGGGCATACCGATTGAACTTCAATCGGGTGATCGCACCGAAACGCGCAATGTTCCTACCTTTTCTGAAAATCTTGCTTTTTTCTGGAATTACCAGTTGGTTCATATGTATTACCGCTATTTTATGTGGAATTTCGCTGGTAAACAGAATGATACACAGGGAATGGGTAACAAAATTGATGGTAACTGGAAGAGCGGGATCAAATTCATCGATTCGATGCGACTTGGTACCCAGGTAATTCCTGAATGTCGTAAAAGCAAAGGCGACAACAGCTTCTATTTCCTGCCGCTTCTTCTGGGGTTAATAGGGGTTTACTTTACAATACGAAATGATAAACAAAACGCATGGGTCATTTTTCTCCTCTTTCTGATGACGGGTGTTGCTATTGTACTCTACCTTAATTCACATTCGCCCCAACCCCGCGAACGCGACTATTCCTTTGCCGGGTCCTTTTACGCCTTTGCCATCTGGATCGGTTTGGGGATCATACAGCTCGTGAGGTGGATCGGGAAGTATACAGGAAACAACATAGCCCTCATTGTATCTATGGTATTCGGATTAGGGGTAGTTACCCTGATGGCACAACAGGGTTGGGATGACCACGACCGCTCAAACCGCTACACAGCCCTGTCAGTGGCAGAAAATTATCTCAATTCGTGCGCTCCGAATGCAATCTTGTTTACCAACGGGGATAATGACACTTTTCCTTTATGGTACGCCCAGGAGGTGGAAGGTATCCGTACCGATGTCCGCGTGGTTAACCTAAGCCTGCTGAACACGGAGTGGTATATCGACCAGATGAAGCGTAAAGCCTACAATTCAGATCCGGTTCCTTTCTCACTCACAAAAGATAAATACCGCCAGGGAAGTCATGATGTTACTTATTTGTTTGAAGATGAAGGACTTAAAGATACATACGTAGATGTGAACACCCTGTTTGGGATCATTGCCCAGGACGATAGCAAGCTGAAAATGAATACTTCGCAAATAGGAATGATTGATTATTTCCCGACAAAAAAGTTCATGGTAACTTATGATCCGGCAACGATTATAGCGAGTGGAGCAATTCCTCCTGCCATGACTGCTCGCCTCGATACCATCCGTTGGGAAATAAAAGCCCAGGCAGTTGAAAAAGCAAACCTGATGATCATGGATCTGCTGGCCACAAATAATTGGAAGCGTCCGGTATACTTCGTGATGACCACCGGACTTGATACTTATATCGGTCTGGATAAATATTTTCACCTTGAAGGACTTGCTTATCATCTGCTTCCGGTAAAGGCAAAAGAGAGTGACGGACAAATCGGGGAGGTGAATACCAGCGTGATGTACGACAATATCATGAACAGGTTTAAATGGGGAAATATTAGCAAACCCGGGGTGTATATCGACGAAACCAATTCCCGGATGGTTATGAACATGCGCGGTATGTTTGGCAGGCTTGCCAATGCATTGATCCGGGAAGGAAAAGCGGATTCTGCAAAACGGGTCATCGATCGCTGTTTCGAGGTATTCCCTAAAGCTGCGGTGAATTACGATTTTTTCACTGTTCCGCTCATTGACGGTTACTATAAAATTGGTGAAACAGCCAAAGCAAACGCCATTGCTGCTGAACTTACAAGGAACACAACCAGCGAATTATCCTATTTCTTTTCTTTTCCCGACAAAGATCTCAAATCGATGGATATGAACATGCAGGAAGCTGTATTCACGCTGCAGCGTTTGAGTGTGGCCGTCAGGGATGCAAAACAGGATAAACTGGCTGATGAAACAGAGGCTGCGTTGAAAAAGTATTATGACCTTTATGTAGAAAAGGTTTATCAACCCGCTAATCAATGAGCACGGTACGCCCACCTTTTTTTTTCAGGTGGTTAAGTCCGAAATACATCGTTTGTGATCTTTTCGTTGATGAAAAGGTTATTTTCCTCACGTTTGATGATGGTCCAACCCCGGAGGTTACCCCGGAAGTTCTCTCCATCCTGAAGCAATACCACGCCACTGCCACTTTCTTCGTTGTTGGTGAAAATGTGAAAAAGTACCCGGATATTTTTGAGATGATCAAACGGGATGGTCATTCCGTTGGAAACCACTCATTTCACCACCTGGATGGATGGAAAACTTCACCCGGAGCATACATTGAGGATGTAAAGCACTGCAGTGATTATTTCGGAACCCGCTTATTCCGGCCGCCTTATGGACGGTTTACTCCAACACAGTACTTTCTACTCCGAAAGGATTTTCATTTCATTTTATGGTCGGTGCTTACATACGATTTTAACAGGAAAACTACTCCACAACAATGCCTTCAACACGCACTTGACCATACCAAGCGTGGTTCTATCGTTGTTTTTCACGACAACCTGAAATCAATTGAAAAGGTAAGATTCGCACTGCCCACATTCCTTCAGCATTTTATTGATTTGGGATACAGGTTTCAGGGAATTGACCAATATCTGAAGTAAAATGAAAAACAGGTGGACAGGCGGCTAAAATGTATTTATAGATGCGCCTACTCCGAAAAGTTAAAAAAATATTTAAACTGCGAAGGCGCAAAGAGTCAAACGTTTTAAATTCAAGTATGCAAATTTTAGCGTTTTCGCGGTGAAAATAGGATTCGGAGTGGACTCAAGCTTATAATGTAATCAGCCGACAATTTTATTATTTTTGTGTAAACATCGCGGAACTATGAAAACTGTTCTCAAATCATCGTGTTTTCTGTTTTTGGTCACGCTGTTTATCCTTTCAGCCGGCTTGACCATCCACAGCAAGGCTGGTAATTGTGTTGCCGCCTTTACTTTTTCAGTTAATCCTACCAATACCAACTGGATATCATTTATTGACCAGTCAACCGGAGATATTGCAAACTGGAAATGGGATTTCAGCGATGGCACCTTCTCAACCCTGCCGTCACCCGTTCATCATTACACTGGTTACAATTATTCGGTTGATGTGACATTGTATGTCTGGAATGCCGATAGTTCAGCCTACAGTTCCCTCACTGTCGCAATCTTTCTGCCGGATACGCCGGGGGCCTGTACCGCCGCCTTCAGTTATGAACAGGACAGTAACAATGTGATCTTTTTTACCGACCGGTCGGTGGGAAATGTTGAATCCTGGCGCTGGACATTTGAACAGGGGCAGACCAGCACGCTCCAAAACCCGCAGTATGCTTTTCCCGGACCCGGAACCTATTCCATTAACCTGACCATCCGGAATGCCGACTCAAGTTGCTACGCTTCGAAGAATCATTATGTCGATGCGATGGAGGATCCGTACCACTGCCAGGCTGATTTCGTTCACCATCCCGAGTGGAATAACCTGATGGAAATTTCGTTTTTAAACATTTCACTTGGAAAAATAACCCAGAGTTACTGGGATTTTGGTGACAGCACCCACAGCCATGAAGTTCATCCGCAACATCTCTATGCCCTCCCGGGAACCTATCAGGTTACGCTTACCGTGAAAGGTCCAAGCAGCCTATGCAACAGCACAAAGACCGAATCCGTCATGGTTTCCGACAGCGACTGCTTTCCTGATTTCAATATCTGGAATAATTCCCAGGATCCCCTGACAGTAACCTTCAATAATCAGTCGTTGGGGAATTTTGACACCACGGCCTGGAATTTCGGTGACGGGGCGACCTCCTCGCAACTGAGCCCGGTTCATTTTTACGCTGCACTGGCTGACTATGATGTCACGCTATCGCTCACGGGTCCCGATTGCCAGGAGACCCTGTTAAAAACGATAAGCATCATCGATTCAGCACATTATTACCTCCATGGGAAAGTATTTGCAGGCAACCAGCAGGCAACTTCCGGAAAAGTATATGCTTTCGAGGCGGATACTTCGTCGAATTATGCACCATTCATCGCAGAAACTGAATTGGATTTGTCCGGGAATTATCTCGTGGACGTTCCTCCGGGGAAGTATCATTTGTGGGCTGTGCCTTCAATTCCGGGTTATCTTCCGACCTATTTTGGGGATGTGCTGTCATGGGAAAATGACATAATTGCTGATCCGGGCCATCCGGGCGATCCGAAAGATATCAACCTTCTGGCTTGTACAAAACAGGTTGCCGGCAATGGGAGCATCCACGGGCTGATCTCAGGAGGTAAAACCCCGGATTCATATATCGGCAGTATCAGGATCATCATCAGGAATGGATCGGGAGCTGAGATTGGCTTTTCAACGGTCGGAAGCGACGGCGTGTTCAGCTTTTCCGGACTAGCCTTCGGGACATATTTCCTGGTTCCTGAACTTCCCGGGTGCGAGGCGGAGCAGGTCACAGTCGGGATTGCACAGGCATCCCCCGATGTGGAAATAAAGTTGTCATACTCCAACGGCCGGATTGAAGGATTTGACTTGCCCGGGATCATAGCCGGACCCTGTGTGATCTTTCCAAATCCGGCAGGCGAATTTGTCAGTATATCTGTTTTCATGCGCATTGCATTGAATGCTTTGGTAATAGTTACTGACCTGGCCGGGAGAACAGTTAGTTCAGACCCGGTCATTCTGGAAAAAGGAAAGAACACGCTGTCATTTCCTCTTGTGAACATTGAAAAAGGGACTTACATTATAACCATTCTTTCTGAAAAAAACGCTCTTTTGAGAAATATCCTTATCCGATTGTAAACCGGTTTTCAGCGTTTAATAAAACTTAAAGATATCTGCGTAGTTTTCCACGACTACATTCCTCCCCTCAACCCCTTTTTACAACATTGCTTGCATTGCCTGCATTGTCTGCATTGTCTGCATTGTTTGCATTGTCTGCATTCATTTAAAGCGTTCCTTCATCCGCAAAACTATAATAAGTGTCTTCACCAATGATAAGATGGTCGAGTACAGCCACATCAAGGAGAATGCCTGCGTCACGGATTTTTTTTGTAATACGGTTATCGGCTTCACTCGGCGTAACTACTCCCGATGGATGATTGTGCCCGAGAATGATGGAGGATGCATGGTGGTCGAGACTGATTTTAAAAATTTTCTTTGGATCCACTACCGTGCCTGAAATACCACCTTCGCTGATATTGCATTTACGCAGTACTTTATTGGCTTTGTTGAGCAGGATAATCCAAAACTCCTCATAAGGGCGGTCGCCGATTATACTTCGGAATATCTCATAGGCATCCCTGCTACTGGAGATTTTTTCACGGGATAACACCTCCGATTCATTCCTTCGGCGCCCCAGTTCTATAGAGGCTATGATAGCAATGGCCCGTGCCTTTCCTATCCCCTTTATGGCAATGAGGTCGGTGACGCTCATTTTAGACAATTCACCCAGGTTGTCATGGGCATGTTTTAATATTGTTTTTGCCAGGTCAACGGCTGATTCATTCCGGGTACCCGAAACAAGAAGAATGGCGAGCAATTCTGCATCGCTAAGGCTTTGTCGGCCTTTCAATAAAAGTTTTTCACGGGGACGGTCATCCTCAGCCCAGTTCCTGATCGGATGATGATTTGAATATGTTTCCATCTTTTTTATGCTTAATCAGAAAAAAAGGAAAAGGTAAATCGCGGAATGATAATTTTTTTTTCAAAATTCATTTTTAGGATAGCACTAAAAGATTCATACTTCCCGTTATATATTGAAATAGAGCGATCAGCCAGCCATATGATCTGTTTGGGCAGCTGATTTAATTTACCTGAGCCTTTGATTGGAAAAAAAATAGTCGAACTCGAAAGCATTGACTCAACCAACGCTTATGCCAACAAACTTTTGTTGCATAATCCGTTGGAGGATGGCGTTGTCATTTGGGCCCATGAACAATTTGCCGGACGCGGACAGCTTGACCATATTTGGGTGAGTGAAACTGGTAAGAACCTGACTTTCACGGTAATTTTCCGGCCTGTGTTTTTGCCACCCGACCGTCAGTTTCTTTTGAACAAAGTCGTTGCACTCGCCGTGATCGATTTCATTGGGACATCCGTGGCCAATGTTTCCGCAGTCAGCCCTGTGAGAGCGGAATCTCCGGGCAGCTCAGGAATCATAAATCCATCTGTCTCCATCAAATGGCCCAACGATATTTATGTAGGCGACCTGAAAATTGGCGGGATCCTGATTGAACACAAAATCATGGGAAATAGGCTTGAAACCACACTGGCCGGCATTGGTGTGAACATCAATCAAACGCATTTTACTCCGGATATTCCCAACCCTGGTTCCCTGATTCAGTTTCTGCACCGGGAAACATCGCTGAAAGATTCGTTGCTATTGGTTTGCAGGTATCTTGATCTGCGATATAATACATTAAAAGAATCGGGTCCGGAAAGTCTTGATTTTGATTTCAATCAGCATCTTCTGGGGTTTGGGAAATGGCGGAAATTCACCTGCCTTGAAGATACTTTAGAGGGAAAAATCAGAGGAGTAAACAGCCTCGGACAACTTCTGATCGAAACCCAAAAAGGTGAAATCCTGGAATTCAATCATAGTGAAATTGAATATATACTAAAAGAAACTGTGTGAAAGACTGAAAGATTGAAATAGACCAAAATCACCAAACACTTAATCACCTAACAATTAACACTTAACACTTAACACTTAACACTTTTTTATTTGTTGTACCTTTTCCCAAACATAATACTAAGGTAAAGTGTAAGGAAAAAACTTTGTCTTGGATTGAAGGCCATAATCGCAACGGGAAGGGGGGAGTAGTCTAAAACGCCTCCGATTTCCAGTGAACTTATCAGCCTGTTCTTCGCGCCATACTCAAAATTCAGTCCGGTTCTGCAATAAATTCCGGGATGGAATCCTAACTGGTTAATCCCCGACAGAAAAGAACCCCTTCCAAAGATATCGTAGATTTGCTGCCTGTCCGGGTTGTATTTTTCTTCCTTGAATTCGTCGGGATAACCGTCTTTTTTATAAATAATGTAAAGAAAAACCGGTTTGGTGACAACAAGTGAAAGCCCGCCATAATAGAGCCAGCTAAGCTGAACGCCACCCCAGTATGGTTTCCGGTTAAGGATATATTGCTGGCCTATCCCTCCGCGTAAAAACCATACATAGTTGAGCTTGCCATAAAAAAACGAACGTGAGTCAGAATAATTGGGGTTTATGCTCCGTACCTCCTTGGATGATTTATACGTTGAGAATTCGACTTCCCACATGAATTGACGCAAGGCTGTAGCATTGTGTCCCTTCCGGAATGTTAATCCCCATCCGTTTGTATGAAGTACGGCACCAAGGCTCCATTGGTTTTCCAGCAAAATATTTTCGGAAGGAGAATCAGGTAAGGTCTCAGATTGTGCAAGTGCAACATATCCTCCGCCGGTAAGAAAAAAAATGCATAGCAGGAGTATAAATCGTTTCATTTTAAAGGAAAATCTGATATGAAACAAAGATACAAAAGAAAAAAGAAATGGGAAGCCGTGGCCTCCCATTCATAATAAAAAAAATGGAAAAGCTTTTTAGTGACGCTCAATTTGGTACCTTTGTTTTTCACCATATGCAGCACAATGTTGGTTCGATGTGCAAGACGAAACGATACCTAAAAGAACAGTGGCTAATAAAACAAAAAGTATTTTTTTCATGGTGTCTGCCTCAGGGTTAATTGAAATACGCTGCAAAAGTACAGCTAAGTGAGATAATGAACAAATAATTTCATCATTTATTGTGTAAAGTTATCAACGGCACAAAGTTAATAAACCGATGGGACAAATCAATCCTGTAATCGATGAAAGCTGGAAAGCAGTTTTGAAAGAGGAGTTTGAGAAGAAGTATTTCCTGGAATTAAAAGCATTTTTACTTGAAGAAAAACGAAAATATCGAATATTCCCACCAGGAAAATTGTTATTCAATGCATTTGACCATACCCCCTTCGACAAAGTAAAGGTTGTTTTGTTGGGTCAGGATCCATATCATGGCCCCGGACAGGCACATGGATTGTGCTTTTCCGTTCCTGATGGTGTACAAAAACCGCCCTCTCTGATCAATATTTTCAAGGAACTGCAAGCTGATCTTGGATTCGAACCCCCTGTTCATGGAAATCTTACAAAATGGGCCGACCAGGGCGTGTTGTTGCTCAATGCAACGCTGACGGTTCGCGAAAATCAGGCTGGTTCGCACCAGCACCATGGCTGGGAAACTTTTACCGATGCCGCCATTACCCAACTCTCTCTTCGCCGAAACAACCTGGTATTTGTTCTTTGGGGAAATTATGCGTTGGCAAAAAGGTCGTTGATCGATGCATCGCGTCATTTTATCCTCACTTCAGTACATCCCTCTCCTTTGTCGGCACATCGGGGTTTTTTCGGATGCAACCATTTTTCGCAGATTAACAATTTATTACGGCAACAAGGCGTTAATGAGATTGATTGGAACCTGTCATGAAATGCTGGCTTTTTGTCGCTGTTTGTCTTCTTGCGCTTTCCGGGTGTGAAAAAAAACATCCTGAATCTTCAGCCTTCAAGCCAACACCATATGAAATAACCATTCCCCGGTTTTTTCCGACCGAATTGAATATTCCATCCGATAATCCTATGACTGTTGAAGGTGTTGCCCTGGGCCGATACCTGTTTTATGATGGACGGTTGTCGGGACGTACCCAGCCCGATTCCCTCATGAGTTGCGCTACCTGTCATGTTCAAACCCATTCGTTTGAGTGTGGTGTTGGTGATCCCAGGTTTTCTGATGGGCATCCTTATGGGTTAACGGGAATATTTACGCCCCATTTCATGATGCCCATGATCAATCTGCTGTGGACAATCCATGGATATTTGTGGAATGGCAGAATTTCATCTGAAAATCCACTCGATGGAATGAAAAATCTGGAGGACTTTGCCTGGATGGCCATCATGGCTCCGCACGAAATGCATGGCGATACGGCACAAGTTGCAGCATTGTTTCAGTCGATTCCCGGTTATCCTGAACTCTTCAAAAAGGCCTTTGGATCCGATCATATCACGGTGAAGAACATGGGACGTGCCATCGCACAATTTGTCAGGACACTCATTTCTGCCAACTCGAAATTCGACCGGTTTTTGCGTGGAGAATATCAGCTGACCAACTCTGAACGTAGTGGTTATGTCCTGTTTATGACCGAACAGGGAGGTGATTGTTTCCATTGCCATGGAGGCGATGGAAACCCGTTGTTTACAACAAACCTCTTTTATAACAATGGAACAGATTCTGTTTTCAACGATCCGGGCGACCGTTACTCGGTTACCGGAAATTCGCAGGATCTCGGTGCTTACAAAGCCCCCACATTACGGAATCTGATCTTCAGGGCGCCGTATATGCATGATGGTCGTTTTAAAACCCTTGATGAAGTACTCACGTTTTACAATGCTGAACTTGTTTGGTCACCTTCTATAAGCCCGTTGATGCACCATATCGGAACCCATGGCATCCGTTTAACGCCAAACCAACTCACCGATCTGAAATCTTTTCTGCTTGCATTGACCGACAGTTCCTTTATCAGTAATCCTGCTTTTTCAAAACCGGCAGGTTTTCCGGATGGGAAATAGTGGTAACTTTATCCCGGTAACTTTGATAGGATTCCATTGGGTATGATTGTATTTCCAAATTGTAAAATCAACCTCGGGCTGAACATCATCAGTAAGCGGAATGACGGGTATCACGACATTGAAACTATTTTTTATCCCGTCGCGCTAAACGATATCCTTGAGGTTATTCCTGCCCCCGATGAAATTTTTGAATTCCATTTTTCCGGATTGTTTATTCCCGGTGAGGCTGATAAAAATCTTTGTTTCAGGGCATATCAATTGTTACAAGCCGAATTTAAACTGCCGGCGGTAAAAATGCACCTGCACAAGGTAATCCCCATGGGAGCCGGACTTGGTGGTGGCTCCTCCGATGGCGCATTTACGCTGAAATTACTTAACGATCTGTTTAACATCGGGTTGAATAAAGAGCAGCTTGAAAATTATGCCCGGATGCTGGGTAGCGATTGTGCTTTTTTTATCGAAAATCAACCCTGCTTTGCCTATGAAAAAGGCGATCAGTTTATACATATTCCTGTTGATCTTTCGGGGTTAACCCTCGTAATGGTCAACCCGGATGTGCATGTAAATACTGCAGATGCTTATAATGCAATCACTCCAGCCATGCCGGATCAATCGATTAAGGATTTGATCCTTATGCCGGTTTCGCAATGGAAAGACAATTTGGTAAATGATTTTGAAAAACCGGTTTTTGAAAAGTATCCTGTGATCAGGGAGATTAAATCATCCCTTAGTAAAATGGGCGCAATTTACACGGCAATGTCAGGCAGTGGATCAACCGTTTACAGCCTGTTTAAAGAAATTCCTGCTCTTGAAAACCAGTTTTCTGAATATTTTGTGTGGGTATCCGCTCGTCTTTAACCAATCCTGTTTTCACCCGCCACCCGCTTACCCGTTCACCCGTTCACCCGTTTACCCTCTCACCCGTTTACCCTCTCACCCTATTACCCGCTCACCCGTTTACCCGTTTACCCTCTCACCCTCTCACCCGTTCACAAGTTCACCCGTTTACCATTTCACCATTTCGCTTCTTATTTCGGGGCAATTTTAATGAGAAAGAATGCAATTACGCCAAAAATCAGGTTAGGGATCCAAACAGCGATCAAAGGCGGAAGATCACCAAAGGTGGCAAAAACCGTAAAAATCTGCATGAAAAGGATATAGATGAATGTTAGCGCCAAACCAAGTCCTAAATGAAATCCAATCCCTCCGCGTACTTTTCTGCTTGATACGGAAACGCCTATCACTGTGAGAATTAATGTGGCAAAAGGAAATGCGATCCGTTCGTATTTTTTCACCTTGTATTTAATTACATCGGGATCGCCACGCAACTCCTTGTCTTTTATGTGCTTTCGTAGTACAAAATAGTTCATGATTTTCACTTCTTCAATATCTTCGGTAAAATCAGCAGGAGTGAAGGGCAGGATCGTGTCGAGCTTCTTGCCTTTTGTGATCGATTCATTCATGCCATTGATATGCCTGATGTAATAGTTTTTAATCTGCCAGCGCGAACGCAAACTGTCCCATTCAAAATCCTCTCCCTTCAGTTTATATATCATCTCCCTGTTTTTAAATTTTTCAAGAGTGAACTTCCATCCAACACTGGTGTGTCTGTTAAAGTTTTCCAGATAAATAAAGGTTTGCGGACTGATCTGTTTGTGAATATTCTGAGCGGTGTATTCTCCTCTGGGATCGCGAATGTATTGATTTTCAAAAGCGAACATGCTTCTGTTGGTATAGGGAATAATAAAGTTGGCCAGGAAAAAAGAGAGCAATCCAAGCGCCACTGCTGAAATGAAATAGGGGTACAACATCCGCCAGAAGCTTATACCGCTGCTCAGGATGGCTATAATTTCCGAATCAGAGGCCATCCGTGAGGTGAAAAAAATGACGGCGATAAATGTAAGCAGATAACTGAACTGGTTAATAAAGAAGGGTACGAAGTTGAGGTAATACACAAAAATGATTGCTCTGAGCGGTGCCTCATGACGCAAAAAATCATCAATTTTTTCAGAAATGTCAAAGACGATCACGATGAAAATGAGCAGTACCAGGGTGAAGAAAAATGTCCCCAGAAATTTTTTAATGATATAACGGTCAATGGTACGCATTATCGGATAAACGTAAAAATATTACAAACGTTGCATCAGTTGTTTAACCATTTTCTCTTTCCAACCTGAAAAAGTTCCCAGAAATATCTGTTTTCTGGCCTCTTTCATAAGCCATATATAAAATCCAAGGTTGTGCATGGTTGCAATCATTGAACTGAGTATTTCTTTGGAGATAAACAAATGCCGGAGGAATGCTTTGGTGTATTGCAGATCTGCAAATACCTCTCCATCCGCCTCCAAAGGAGAAAAATTATCCTTCCATTTTTCATTTTTAATATTGATGATGCCATTTCTCGTAAAAAGCATCCCATTGCGACCATTTCGTGTGGGTATAACGCAATCGAACATGTCGATGCCAAGGGCGATACATTCGAGGATGTTGGCAGGAGTGCCCACTCCCATCAGGTAACGTGGCCTGTTATCAGGGAGAATGCCGCAAACCAATCCGGTAATGTCGTACATCATACTGGCAGGTTCTCCGACAGATAATCCGCCAATGGCGTTTCCAGGTGCGCCAATACTGGTAATAAACCTGGCCGATTCTGTACGCAGTTCAGGATAAACGCTGCCTTGCACGATGGGGAACAGGCTTTGGATATATCCATGCGGACAAACAGTTTGCTCAAAATGGGTTACACATCGTTGCAGCCAATGGTGGGTACGTTTCATCGACTTTCGGGCATAGGTTTCATCGCAAGGATAAGGCGTACATTCATCAAACGCCATGATGATGTCGGCGCCCAGTGCACGTTGCACTTCGATGGCCTTTTCAGGTGTAAAAACATGCTTTGAACCATCGATGTGCGATTGAAAGACCACACCGTCATCAGTGAATTTACGGATATCTCCCAGCGAATATATCTGATACCCGCCACTGTCGGTCAGGATAGGTTTTTCCCAACCGTTAAATTTATGCAACCCACCCGCTCTTGTAATAATATCCACTCCCGGCCGGAGGTAAAGATGATAGGTGTTTGACAGCATGATCTGAGCCTTTACCTCTTCACGCAAATCTTTTATGTGTAAGGCCTTAACAACTCCTGCCGTACCAACCGGCATAAAAAAAGGGGTTTCAATTGATCCGTGATCTGTAGCAAGTACACCGGCCCTGGCCGAAGTGTGGCTGTCGCGATGAAAAATGTCGAATTGCAAATGGGCTGTTTTAGAAAACTTCAGGCAAAGGTAAGGGTTCTTCCTGTTTTTCAACCATCCTGTCAATTTTTACACATTCATGAATTTTGTATAGGCTTTATGAATAACTTTGCCCGTTAAAAATCTAACTATTTTTAAATGATTGATCTTCTGGTCAATACACAATTGTTACCACTTATTCTGCTGGGGATATTTTCCCTGGCCTTTTTACTGCAACTGTTTTTTTACTGGATTTTTTTCTGGAGACTTGCCAGATACAAGAAACATGAAGTTGCGGAACAGCCTCAGGGTGTTTCAGTTGTCATCTGTGCCCGCAATGAATGCCATCATCTCAAAGATAATCTTCCGATGATCCTGGAACAGGATTATCCCGAATACGAGGTGTTGGTGGTGAACCACTCATCCGACGACGATACCCGATACCTGCTCGCAAATTATGAAAAAAAGTATCCACATCTGAAAACCATTGACATCCAGCAGGATCTCAATTTTTTTTCGGGAAAAAAATTTCCGCTTTCCATTGGCATAAAATCGGCAAAGTACAACCTGGTACTCCTCACCGACGCCGATTGCAAGCCCGCCTCGAAAGATTGGATCCGGCACATGCAATCTGCCTTCACGCCAAAAACCGAGTTGGTGCTCGGATATGGACCCTATTATCGCAGCAAGGGTTTAATCAACAAGTTGATTCGTTTTGATACTGTCCATATTGCCATCCAGTACCTTTCGTATGCTTTGGCCGGTTTGCCTTACATGGGCGTTGGCCGCAACCTTTCTTACCTGAAACAGTTGTTCTACAAAAACAAAGGTTTTATATCCCATTATCACATCCGTTCAGGTGATGACGACCTTTTTATTAACAGGGTGGGAAACCGGTCGAATACCGCAATAATGACCCATCCTGACAGCTTTACCTTCTCTGATCCAAAACAAACCCTGGGGCAATGGATCACCCAGAAAAAACGGCATCTTTCGACCAGTAACCTCTATAAATTCAAACATAAACTGCTGTTGGGCTTGTATGCATTCAGCTTAATTTCATTTTATATTTTGTTCATTCTGCTTTTATCCCTGAACTGGTCTGTTATTCCGGTTCTTGGTTTTTTTCTGCTGAGGCTTGTTTCCCAATATTTTGTCTTTGCCCGTTGTATGAAGCAGTTGAATGAAAGAGATTTAGTCTTATTTCTGCCATTTTACGAAATTCTACTTTTATTGATCAATACAGGTACGATGGTCTCCAACTTTTTCCATAAACCAACCCGATGGAAATAGCTGAACATCTGACTGAGAAAGCCAAACGTGATTTAATTCTGGTACAATTGGCGCTGCACCACGGGGATCAGCATGCTTATGCCGAATTACTCAACAAATACCGCGATTCGCTCTATTTCATGATGCTGAAGATGACCAGCAATGCTACGGATGCTGATGACCTCACCATTGAGGCCTTTGGTAAAGCATTTAAAAACCTGAACCAGTACACCCCTGATTTTGCGTTCAGTACCTGGCTGTTTAAAATTGCCGCTAACAACTGCATCGATTTTTTACGTAAAAACAAACGGATTCAGTTCGCCGATAATTTTGACGATGATGGCGAATCTACCGATTTACCTGCCAACATCCCTTCAGGGACCCTCGATCCCGAAGAAAAGATCATTGAGAAACAGAAAATTCAATTGATGCACGAAGTGGTGGAGAAGTTGAAACCTCATTATCGGCAACTGATAGAATTGCAATATTTTAAGCAGTGGTCGTATGATGAAATTGCCACCGAACTCAATCTTCCGCTGGGAACAGTAAAAGCACAGCTTTTCAGGGCACGGGAATTTCTTTTTCAGATATTGCGAAACTCGCAGGAGATAATTTAAGCGAAATTTGATAACTTTATTTTGATAAAAACACCCTAATCTCATGGTCATGACCGATTTTAAATCTGACATTCTGCAAGGCATTCCATTGGAGCTGCCTGATCCGGTGCCCTACGATCCTGCAGCAAACCATGCGCCTGTACGCAAAGATATCCTGTCAAGGGAAGAGAAAAAACTTGCGTTGAAAAATGCACTGCGGTATTTTGATCCAACGCACCATGTTGTTCTGTCTGCCGAATTTGCTGAAGAGCTGACAAAGTTCGGTCGTATTTATATGCATCGTTTCCGGCCTTCGTATTCGATGCATGCCAGGAATATCAATGAATACCCTTACAGGTCGCTTCAGGCGGCAGCCGTGATGCTGATGATTCAGAATAATCTCGACCCTATTGTGGCGCAACATCCCCATGAACTGATCACCTATGGGGGAAATGGAGCCGTATTTCAGAATTGGGCGCAATATCTGCTTACCATGAAATACCTTGCAACGATGACAAACGAACAAACCCTGGTGATGTATTCGGGACATCCGCTAGGCCTGTTTCCTTCTCATCCTGATGCCCCCCGTGTAGTGGTTACCAACGGCATGATGATCCCCAACTATTCCAAACCCGACGACTGGGAACGGTTCAATGCACTGGGCGTTACACAATATGGCCAGATGACAGCCGGCTCCTACATGTACATTGGTCCCCAGGGTATTGTTCATGGTACAACCATCACAATTCTTAATGCAGCACGCAAAGTTTCGGCCGACAGCATTGGAGGAACGGTATTTGTGACCTCTGGTTTGGGGGGGATGTCGGGTGCCCAGGCAAAAGCGGCTGTTATTGCAGGCGCTATTGGTGTGGTTGCCGAGATTAACCCAAGTGTAGTAAAAAAACGCCATGAACAGGGCTGGGTCGATGAAGTGTTTACCCATCTCGACGAACTGGTACGCCGCATGATGCAGGCCGTTTGCAACAGGGAAGCAGTTTCGCTGGCATACCAGGGGAACATTGTCGATTTGTGGGAGTATTTTGCAGAAAATAAACTGCAGATCGAACTGGGATCTGACCAAACCTCATTGCATAATCCCTGGTCAGGTGGGTATTACCCGGCAGGGCTCACGTTTAACGAATCCAGGGTAATGATGGTAAAAGATCCTGAAAAATTCAAGGTTGCAGTGCAGGAATCACTTTGTCGTCAAGTGATTGCAATCAACAAAATGACCGCCAATGGCATGTATTTCTGGGATTACGGCAATGCTTTTCTGCTGGAAGCATCACGTGCCGGTGCCGAGGTGATGAATTCCGATGGAACTTTTATCTACCCGTCGTATGTGCAGGATATAATGGGACCTCTTTTTTTCGATTATGGTTTCGGCCCTTTTCGATGGGTTTGTACCTCCGGGAAACCTGAAGATCTGATGGTCTCAGACCAGATTGCTGTTTCTGTTTTGGAGCAGATTGCTGCAACATCACCCAGGGAGATCGAAATGCAGATGCGCGACAACATTCATTGGATAAGGGAAGCAGGAAAAAACAAACTGGTTGTAGGGTCCCAGGCACGCATCCTTTATGCCGATTGTGAAGGGCGTACAAAGATTGCTGCTGCATTCAACGAAGCCATCAGCAAGGGACTTATTTCTGCTCCTATCGTTCTGGGACGCGATCACCACGACGTGTCAGGTACTGATTCCCCGTACCGGGAAACATCAAACATATACGATGGATCAGGTTTTACAGCCGATATGGCTATTCAGAATGTGATTGGTGACAGCTTCCGTGGAGCCACATGGGTTTCCATCCACAATGGTGGGGGAGTGGGGTGGGGAGAAGTGATCAATGGAGGCTTTGGCATGTTGCTCGATGGCACTGCCGATGCTGACAGGCACCTGCACCTCATGCTTCATTGGGATGTGAACAATGGCATTGCCCGCCGTGCATGGGCAAGGAACGACGAAGCCATTGTGACTATTAAACGCGCAATGCAGACGGAATCAAAACTGGAAGTTACCCTACCCAACCTTGTTGAAGATTCGGTATTAAGCAATCTGTTTAACGTTTAAAAATTTTTCGAAGAAAGCACCTGGGTTTTAATATCAAGAGAGTCAACAGGATTGTCTACCTCTTGTTTGATAACCCCGTACCGGTTATTCAGCCACAACCAGGCTGTTTTCGTAATCTTGATAGCTCCTGCCATAACAGGTTCAGTATATCTGAACCGTGCACAGTTAAAATTTCCAGCCGGTGTAGTTACCACCAGGTTTGAATCTACCATGGTAATGGTTGTCGTATCATTATGGATGATGTATGTGTAAACCACGCCTTGTTTGGCATTGATCGGAAAAGTAAATGAATTCTGGCAGAGGGTTGAGTCATTTCCAATTGTGAAATTCGATGGGGCAACACTCCATTTTAGGCTCATATTTGTTCCACTCCATCCACAGTTTTGAGTTGAAACACCCTGAAAGAAATAGTCAGAAGGACTCTCGTTTATCTGTTTCTGAACCTGGCATGTATCTCCATTTTTCAGGGTAATTTTATAGTCCCATGAGTTCCCGGCTTTAGCAAAATTGTAATACATTATTGAATCAGGGTCAACCTGTATTTGAGCCAGCATACCATTCCAGTCAACAAATTCACTGCCGAATGGCCCGCATTCATTGCCTGAAATGCGGAAGTCAATTTTACCTGTCTCCGAAAATACTGCATAACCACCCAGGTTCCAGGTTTGGCAATTGGGATTGGAAGGATCATTGCATGGAACCCTGAAATACAATGTGCCATTCAGGAACTGAAATTCGCTAAAAACGAGGGTGCTATTCATAAAGATAATACCCGACAGATATTCTTCCGACACGCGATAAATCACTACTTCACTGCTCTCTTTCATCAATCTGTTGTTCTTAAACGTTGAGATGGTACCTCTCCAGGTTCCGATAAATTCGTCTTGACTTTTGGTTGTCGGATCGAAGCTCTGCTTCTTTTTACATCCTGAAAATGGGATCATCATAACAACGCAAGCCACTAAAAGCAGATACCTTTTCATATTGTTCGAAATATTAATTGTTTGTATACTGGCAGAAAAAGCAAAATTATTCAAAAAAAGTATAGTCGTATTTAAGAAAATAATGTCGGCTGATGGCTTGCCCCCTGCCATCGATGAACACCTCAACTTCATCAGCGCGACCTTGCTCATCGTAGGTACGGTTTACAGTCATGAACACTTCCCCGTTATCATCCAACTCTTCTTCACTTACTACCTGATTCAGTTCATTATGCGTGATCCGTGTTTGATTTGGCCGGGCGGGGTGTTCCTCCTGCTCGGAAATTAGTTCGCCTTCACCATTTAAAATCTCATGGTTGATAAGGATACCATTATCCCATTCGAACTTTTCGATCTGTTCAACTTCGTCCTCATCCGTTGTGGTTTTCTTTTCAATCAAATGGTTCGAATCATCATACAGAAAAGTAGTTGTATCGATCGACCCATCCTGATAATTTTTCAAGGCAAGAACTATCTGTCCCGAATCATTGCGCGTAAAAATTTTCTCTTCAGCTAGTTCATTTTCTTCAGGATAATAGGACTCCCTGATTACATTTCCTGATTGATCGTAGCCATAATCAAACATCTCTTCGAATTCACCATATCGGTTGTACCTGATCTCCTTTAACAAATTGCCGTTGAGGTCAAATTCACTGTAATGGTGCGGATGACCCTGAATATCCAACTCTTCATCGTTAATATTCCTGATGACATAGTCAAACTGTGTAATCGTTATGCCCTTGATCCTGTTATCCATTAAAATATGGTGGTTGTGAGTGGCTTTTTTGAAATAATGCATAAATTTACTGTAAATATTGCTAAGTGCCATCGCTTTACCGGTATAAATCTGAAAATATCTTCAATTTTGCCTGTCCGCATAACTCCCTTACTCACCGGGAGAAGAGTGGTAGAGTCCATTAATGTTTCGGTGAAGGATTTAGTGTGGGGTAATTTTGGCCGTTTTTTGACATGCTATTTATGGTTATTAAAAAGTTATTAACATAAGCCTTACTTTTATTATTCTGCCGGATTAAGCAATAGAATTACATGTATGACACTTCGCTATTCCGATGATAAGATTATTGAAGGGCTGCGGCAAAAGAAAAGCAGCTATATCGCTTACCTGTATGAAGAATTTGGTCCGATTGTACGGCATTGGGTTAGCAAGAACTCGGGAAACCAGCAAGATGTGGAGGATCTTTTTCAGGATACGCTCATTATCTTGTACACACGCAGTTTGGTTCAACCATTTAAACTGGAATGCAGCCTGAAGACCTATTTTATGTCGATTTGTAAAAACCTTTGGCTACAGCGGCTTGAGCGAAAATTCAGATTGCTTTATCAGGCCGAGTACGAAGTCAACGACACGGAGGAAAGTTATGTAATTGACGAAATGGAACCAGGAGAGAAAAGTCTGGATCAGCAAAGGTTGTTTTTTAAAAATCTGCTATCATTACCTACTGATTGCCAGCGGTTGATAAGACTCTATTGTCTGAAAATCCCATACAAAGATATCGCCAGGCTTATGAACTACAAGGATATAAGTTCTGTAAAATCACGTAAATACTTGTGTAAGAATTTATTAAGAAAAAAGATATTGAATGATCCCGAATGTTACCAATTTTTTTTCACATGAAAGATTTCGAAATCACCAGCGATTGGATTGATCGCTATAATGATGATGAACTTGACGAATTTGAAAAGAGTTATTTTCAGCAACAGATGCTTAACAATCCAATGCTCCGCGCTGAAGTCTATATCGATGCCCGCCTGAATCGCCTCCTCAGTGATGAAGATGTTCTGGAACTCATGCAGAAAGTTCAATCTGTGACCAAAAAACATAATCAAAACAGCGGTATGATGAGCTACCTCGTAATAGCGGCAACTGTAATTTCTCTAATCGTTCTGGGAGCAATACTCTTTCTGGTCGAAAAAAGGCCAGTGTCCTTACCGGCCTATGCGCGACAACAACACATAATTCCTGTAAAAAAACAGACACACGACATTTTCTCACGTAATGATCTGAAATCAACTCAACCTACAAAGGAAAACACCTCTGTTAATCCTCGTGAAATATCCGGGACAACACTTCTGGCCGAAAAATATAAACCTTTGGCAGAGTTTGAACTACTGGTAGGTTCGGTAACCCGCTCAACTCAGATCAGGTTGATTACACCTGCTGCCAAAATTCAAATTCAGGCAGGAATCCCTGTCCGATTTTCATGGATTTCACAAAACAACCAGCATCCGGTCTCAATTGTTATAATGAATAACCTTGGAAATCTGATTTTTGAAGCGCCATCTCTTCATGCAAGTGAATATCTTCTTCAAACGAAAATGCTATCGCAGGGATTGTATTATTGGAAAATTATGGATGAGGATGAATTAGTTATGATGGGGAAGTTAACCTTATATTAGTATTTCTTATACGGAAATTATGGGGCCTTTGATTTCTTGGAAAGCATTTTTGTTGCCTGGAATATTAATCTTTGTACTCCAGGGAGTTGCACAAGCCCAACCTGGCCATTTGCCGGAAGGTTCTGAAAATGTTCAGCAAAATCTGAAACAGGATGAGGTGATGCTGGAGTATTTTCTCACCGATTCATCCGTTGTGGTAAACGCAATTGCAGTTGATTCAACCTTATTTGCCAGCCAATCGCTGAATTCCTTGTTCTGGGTATCCTTGAAATCGTTTCAGAAAAAACTTAAATCGGCTGATCCAAACGAATTTTCGATTCTCGGACAGGTACTCTATCTTTTTTTAATTAAACCAGTTGAGGATTTTTTAATGGGAAAAAGGCGATTAATAATTATTCCGGATGTTAGATTAGCGGGACTCCCTTTTGAGGCTTTCGTTTTGAACGATAACTCCTCACCACCTTATAATATTTGCAATATCCATTATCTGATAAATGATTATGAAGTTGTTTACCATTGCTCTCCTGAATTCTGGTCCAAACTGGCAGAATTGAAACAGAATGAACATGCTGATTCACCTGATGACTACCAATTTGCATTTATGGGCTTTTCACCCGTATTTTCAAATTACCCGGGGCTGAGTGCTCTGCCCGGTTCAAAAATTGAAATTGCTGAAATAGGTTCATTATTTCATCAAAAGGGATTATCCAACTGGCTCGTCAGTGAACAATATTCTGAAAAAGAATACTTTAAATCGGTCGCTTGCCGGGGAAAAATTGTTCACCTGGCAACACATTATATCCATGATGTAAATGATCCCACACGCGAAGGCTTCCTTTTCTGGGGGTATGATTCTTCCGGGAAAAAAAAAGTGTCTGATGACGGGATTCTATCAATTGATGAAATCACCAAATTGAAGCTGCAAGCCGATCTGCTCGTTTTAAATGCCTGTTCCTCCGGAATTGAATTACAGAGATCGGGTGACTCTGTTAGCTCGTTGCCATGTGTTTTTTTTATGGCAGGCGCAAAGAATATCGTGTCAACACTCTGGAGTGTGAATGACAACCTGGCCGGCGACTTTATGGTTTCATTCTACCGCCAGTGGCTATCGGGAAAAAGCTACTCTGAAGCCCTGCGGGAAGTGAAATTACAGATGATCCATTGCCCAGGAACTGCCATGCCGACTATATGGGCACCCTATGTTCTAACGGGACATTAATTTCAGGAAAATGTGAGGCAGTGATTTTGCAAAGCAGCGAAACAGAAGCGCAATATCTCTTCCCTGTCCGCTTGTTTACTTATACATCTGGTTCACCTTACTGCAATCGTTTCAATTTCAACCATAGCTCCCAAGGGTAGTTTAACTACTGCGTAAGCTGCCCGTGCCGGTGGGTTTTCGGGATAATACTTCCCGTAAACTGCATTCATTGCTGCAAAATTGTCCATATCACTCAGCAGGCAGGTTGATTTAACAACATCACTGAATTTGAGACCAGCAGCGGTGAGTATGGCCCCAATATTTTTTATCACCTGGTCGGTTTGTTCAGTGATGCCGCCATCCACAAATTTTCCGGTTGCAGGATCAAGCGGGATCTGACCTGAAATGAATAACATGCCATTAGCCTCAACAGCCTGGCTGTATGGGCCGATTGCCTTCGGCGCATCGGGGGTGTTGATAATTTTTTTCATAAATACGGTTTTTAAAGTGCATTACAAAAAGTTACAGAAGCACGAGTCACTATTTCACCATTTCACCATTTCACCATTTCACCATTTAATTTGCATAGTCCCTGAAATCTTTTTTCTTATTCAACTTCAGATCCTGCAACATCGGAGCCTTTACGTTGATTGAAAAATTCCAGCTTTGCTGACCTCCTTTCGGAACCCAGCCGAAACGCATTTCCCAGCAATGGAGGTCACGGTAAACATCAATGGATGTGTACGATAGTTGTTTGTTTACAAAATCCCATCCGGTTTGCACTCCGATTTTCCATTTGGGAGTAATGTTAAGTTGTCCGCTAAACCCCAGGGTTTGGTTGATCACTGCTACCCGTTTTTTTGAAGTGTAGTTATAGGCTTTGTTGTAGGAGAAGGTATAACTCAGCGAGAAACTCCACGGAATATCGAAATCCACATAATAGTCGTAGTAATCGACAACATCCTGTCGCTCCATGGTTGTTCCTTTGGTGGTGGTTTTCTTCTTTACCTTGTCTGACGACAAACTGTAGTTGAATCCCGTGCTCCATGATGTATTATCGAGCCGGAGCAACCTGTGATGGGCTTTCCATTCAGTAGTATTGGTGCGTCTTCTGAGCGAATCAAGGGCATACATGTCCCAGGAACTGCGATATTGTATAGCCAGTCCTTTTATGATGGTGGTTCGGCCACTGAGGTTGATCGGCGACCAGTTCACCGAATCGCGGGCAACATCATAGGAACAGCCGATGGTCAGATCATCGATCAACGGGATTTTTTTTATTCCTGTAATGGTGTCTTTTCGGTTCCTTACTTTCATCTCCAGATTGTTGCTGATGGTAAAGGAGACCGTCCCGGATTTTTGCCCTGGTGGTCCGCCATAGACCGTATTCTGAAAAATCGAATAAACACCAGGGTTATTAGTGTTTGTATCATATGCGATTGGCCGGTAATAACCCAATCCCTCCGCACCCCAATTGGGAACATAGCTAAAGCTCACCGAGGGTTTTACCATATGCCGGATAGCCTTGATCAGCTTGCTTTTAAACTGGTACATGCCGTAAATGGTAGTGCTCATGGAAGTGGAGAGCGAAAAATCAAATTCATTTACGAACCCGGAAACATTCCTGGTTTTATAACCGGGTAAAATTGTATCCGAACCATTGATATAGGTATAGGACTGATAATATTTCCGGATGGTTTTAAGGTACATCCTGTCGTTGATGTTGAATGAATTGGACCAGTTGATAAACTTCAGGATGCGAAATGTGCCGTTGATAGGGAAGGAATGCCGCATGCCATTTTGCATGGAATCCGCCCATTTCCCTTTCATGAAGTTGGAATCAACAGTATTATACCGGTTTTCCATGTCAAGGTTATACTTCATACTGATTTGTTCATACCATCGTATCTTTCCGGCATGGTTTTGTTTGCGGAACGGATAAAACTGATTTACTGCAAATGAGAGTTGCGGCAGTGTGATGTTGATGGTTTTATTAAGTGTGTTCTGACTGTGGTTGAAATTAAGGTTCAAATAGTATTTTCCGGCAAAGTTGGTAGCATAGTTGATGCTCGACTGGAATGTATTTGAGAGGTAAGTTTGTGCGCTTGTGGTAATAGTGTTTTTATTAAAGCTATTGCTGACAATGTTCACATTTGCTGAAAATGTGCTGTGGGGGCGGGCTTTCGCATCCTGGTTGTGCACCCACCTCACCTGGAAATCTGTCTTTTTTTGATAATCGGGTGTACCTGCCTCCCCGATCAGGTTCACGGCATAACTGAAATTGAAATTACCGTTGAAATGATATCGTTTGTTGTACCTCAGGGCTGGTTTGACAGCCCAGCTTCCACGGGTGTAAATATCGGCCAGCAAAGTCAGGTCCATGTACTGGCTTATCCCCCAGTAATAGCCCATATTTTCAAAATAAAACCCCCGGTTTGGTGATTCGTTGTAAGTTGGAATGATTATTCCGTTACGTTGTCCCGTACGGTTTGGGAAAAAACCAAAAGGGATAAACAGGGGAGTTGCCACACCTGCAATATCCATATAGGCCGGGCCGGTAATGATCCGTTTTCCAGGGATTACCTTTCCTTTACTGAAATTAAAGGCAAAGTGCGGATTCTCTTCCAGATCGCAGGTTGTATATGAACCCGATTTCATATAGGTTACATTATTTTCCATCTTCTTCACGATGGTGCCATGCAGGTAACTGTCATCCTGCTTGGTAAACACCGTGTTGATGAATCCCCTTTTGGTAGTATAATTGTAATTGATGATTTTTGACTTAAAGGTCTGTGAACCTTCCTGGAATTCAGGCGTACCAACCAACTTTCCGGTCGTATCTTTCACCCCGGTTGCGTATACAAGATTTTTTGGAAAATTGATCTCGACGTATGCAGCTTTCAGGCTGATATTCGTGTACTTGATAACTGCATCCTGGTAAAGAAAGACTTTTTGCCCTTTAATCTCAAACCGGATGGAATCCTTGGCGGCATAATCGACAACGGCATCCAATCTGTTTTTTTTCAGTGGTTTGTTGCGGAGGGTATCTGCAAGCGTTGTGTCAACATTGATGGAATCGTGGCGAATGGAATCAATGGAGATTGAATCTTTCCGGATAACTTTAATCTGACCTTCAGGCATTAAGGCACTGTCTCCTTTCTTTTGCCGAATCGTATCCTGAGCGACCACATACGTGATTTGCAGGAAAAAAAGGATCAAAAAAAGAGTGTATATGAAAGACCGTGTTAATATTTTCGTTAACAACTTCTTTTCTGAATTCTGAGGTTAATGTTCTATCTTTGTTTATGTGTAAAAATTCAGAATAAAAAGGCGTTGAAGACCGTTATTCTTCAGGTTTCAAAACTACTCAAAATTTTTGAGACTGCTGGTTTTTTAAGATACTTTAACAATCAAACACCACGGATGCTGCGATACTTATGGCTTTGGCCGGTTATATTCATCATGATCCAGCCATTAAGCCTGGTTGCACAGCGACATCGTGCAATTCAAACTATTGTCATTGATGCCGGTCATGGAGGCCATGATCCCGGTGCCATCGGGCAACATGCCAGAGAGAAGAATCTCAATTTGGCCATAGCCCTTAAACTTGGGAGTCAGATTCAACGCTCCATGAAGGATGTTCGTGTGATTTATACCCGTGACAAGGATTTCTTCGTTGAATTGTATCGCCGGGCTGAAATTGCCAATGAAAACAAGGCAGATATGTTCATCTGCATTCATTGCAATGCCAATAAAAACCATGCACGCAAGGGAGCTGAAACCTATGTAATGGGGTTGGATAAATCGCAGGCGAACCTCAACATTGCAAAGGTTGAAAATGCATCCATCCTCCTTGAATCCGACTATCAGTCGACCTACAATGGTTTTGATCCCAATGCCGATGAATCGTACATCATTTTTTCTCTTTTTCAGAATTCAAATCTCGACCAAAGTACCGATTTCGCTGCAGCCATCCAGGAACAATTTGAGAAACATCAGAAAGGATCGATCCATGGGGTCAGGCAGGCTGGGTTTATGGTTCTTTATAAGACAACAATGCCGAGCGTTTTGGTTGAAACCGGTTATATCAGCAATCCGGAAGAGGAATTCTATTTAATGTCCGACCAGGGGCAGGATCACATTGTATCGGCTATTTGCAGGGCGTTGAAAAATTTCAGGGAAAGCGTTGCCAATCCGGCCAATCAACACACGGATACAGCACAACCTGCTTCAATTGCTCCCCAGACCATTGCGGATGGACATGTTAAGGTAGTCGATACCACGTCGGTGATTAAACAACCTGAAAGAGAGGTAAAATCTGCAGTAAAACCAACATCAGGTTCAGAATTATCATATAAGGTGCAGATTGCCGCTTCAATCGACAAACTTGAAGCCAACGACTCTCGTTTGGTCAAATTCAGCAATCCACAGATCTACCGGCATAACGGCATGTACAAATATACAATTGGCGATGAATCAACTTTGCGTGCAGCGGAAAAACTGCTTGATGAAGCATGGCGTAAGGGGGCGGCTGATGCGTTCATCGTCATATTCAGGAATGGGTCACGCATCCCGCAGGATGAGGCAAAAAGGCTCTTGAATAAGAAATGAATTTTATTTTTAATTTTGCATAAAACAGTAGTTGTGAAAATCAGGAAAGATATAAAAGTCGGGGTCGTATTTGTTGTAGCTACCGCAATCCTCATATGGGGACTGATGTTCCTGAAGGGACTTGAATTGCTGAAAACAAGCCGGACCTTCTATGCAGTATATGATCAGGTAAATGGCCTGGTAGCAGCTAATCCCATCTCAATTAAAGGGTTGAAGGTGGGACAGGTTAAAAAACTGTATTTCGATGAAAAAAATCCTAAAAATATTATCGTAGAACTTTATATTCTTGGTGATTATCCCATCGCAAAAAATTCAAGCGCCCGGATTTTCAGTTCCAGTTTGCTCGGCTCGCCTGAGGTGGAGATCATCCCGGGGAATTCAACCGAAATGGCAAAAAATGGTGATACATTGATTTCGTTGACCGAAGCAACGCTTGGACAGGAGGTAAACAAACAACTTCTTCCGCTGAAAATCAAGGCTGAAAACCTTATCAGTTCCATCGATACGGTGGCAACGATTATTCAACAGGTTTTGAATAAAAATACACGCGACAACCTTGTCGAAGCCATTGAACACGTCAAGCAAACCCTTTCCAATATTGCGCATACCACCCAAAACCTCGATACGCTAATGATTTTGCAACGATCGAACCTTAGTAAAATTATCACTAACGTTGAGTCAATCAGCAGCAACCTGCAGCAAAGCAACGGGAAGATATCCAATATATTCAATAATTTTTCGAATCTTAGCGATTCACTTGCAAAGGCCCGCATACCTTACACCATATCCCAGATGAATAAAGCTATAGGTGATCTTGATGCGGTATTGCTGAAGATCAACAAAGGAGAGGGTTCTGTTGGACAACTCCTTAACAATGATCAACTTTATAAAGAGGTTGAAAAAGCGGCCCGCGATCTGAACCTTCTGCTTGAGGATATCAAGAAGAATCCTTCAAAATATGTGAAAGTGTCAGTTTTTTAAATAATTGACCTCCTTTCCCCAGCCTGGGGCAGGGGGAAGGAGGTCGAAGGGCTTAATACTATCAAGGAGGACGGGTTAGTACCCGAAAACAGTTTTTAAATCCAGATCCTGCACCGGACCATAGGATGAAAGGGTATTTCTATCCATTTCGGATTTTTTCCCCAACACCATGATGGTGAAGTTTTTCGACTTGATATATGTTTCCTGGAAGGTTTTCAGATCAGCAAATTTCATCTTTGGCACCTTGTTATAAACATCTTTACGGATGTCGTAAGTAAGACCGAACTTACGAGCATTCAGGTAATTAAACAACACTTGTGCTTTGGTTATGCGTTCGGTACGTATTTTATTGATGATCGCCTCTTTGGATGAATTAAAGGCTTTTTCGCTTTCGGGCATATTGTTGAAAAGCCCCATCATAGCCTTCATGGCCTCGGGCAATTTATCCATCTGTGTTCCGATGTAAGAGAACAGATAATAATTCTGATAAGGCTGAACCGGCGTGCGATATCCGGCATATGCGCTGTAAGCAAGTCCTTTCGATTCGCGGATTTCCTGAAAAACGATCGAATTCATGCTACCTCCGAAATATTCGTTGAAAAGACGGACGACCGGAACCATTTCTTTGTTGTAACCATCCGACTTCGACAGCATGATGATTTCTGCCTGCTTCATGTCGTAATCCACGGTATAAACTTTCGATGCGTCTGTTGCCTTCTGTTCGAATTTTTTCGCTTCAGGAACCGGTTTCAGCACAGCAGGAGTGTGATGTTCCTTGTTAAGGACTGCAGTAAGGTTCGTGACGTTTTCGGGACCGTAATACAGAATTTTATGTTGAAAACCAGTCAACCCTTTGATCAGGTTAATAAGATCTCCAGCTTGGAGGGTTTCGAGTTCCTGAGACGATAAAACATTGGTATAAGGCGATTTTTCGCCATACACGCCATAATTGTACATGGCTGCCCAAAGTATGCTTTGCTTTGAGAGTTTATCGTCGTTGCGACGTTTCTTGATGTCGGCCACGAGGTTCTTCAGCGCTGCGTCATTGGGTTGGGCATCAGCAAGCAACTTTTCAAAAAGCGACATTGCACTGGGCATAAATTCACTCAATCCATTCAGCGAAATCCAAACTTCCACATCAGAACTGTTTACATTGAAAGAACAGCCCATTTTGTAAAACTCTTCCTGGATCTCCTTTGGTGAATACTTCGATGTCCCTAAATATTTCAGGTAATCGAGTGCAATACCCAGTTCACGGTTTGAGTTTGTCCCCATCTCAAAAAAATAGTAGAGCGAAAAAGTTTTATTTTCAGTATTCGCCTTATACAGAACGGGAATGTCGTTTTTGAAACTAAACTGTTTAATGTCCTTGGAATAGTCGATGAACACAGGCTTGATCTCCTGGCTGGGTTCCGCAACGATATTTTTCAGAAAGGCTGACTCTTCATCGCGGTTCATGGTTACCGGAGTGATCTGGGGTTTCACAACCTTTTTTGTTTCTTTGGCCTGTCCATTGCGTTTGTATACGATCACATAGTTGTTGCCGTAATTTTTATTGGCAAAATCAATGATGTCTTTCTTGGTGATCTTTGAAAGCCGGTTTATATTTTTCACGACTTCGGCGTGAGGAAGTTCTTTTACGAATTCATCCACCAGATCCATGGTCCGGCCAAAATTGCCTTCATACTTCTTTATCTCAGCCAATCTTAAATCATTGATGATGGCGGGGAGGAGCCAATCGGGAAATTCACCTTTTCTGACCAGTTCGATCTGTGCCATGATGAGGTCTTTTACCTCTTCAAGCGATTGTCCCTCTTTTGCTTTGCCTGAAAAAATATTGACTGAATAATCTTTCAGGACATAGGAAAATGCACTGGCTTCCAGCACTTTTTGAGCCTGGTTCAGGTTCAGATCCATCAAACCGGCGTTACTGTTACTTAATACCATGTTGCAAAGTGTCAGCAGGTCGGCATCTTTGGTCGCAGCACCACCCAACCGGTAACCGATGGTCACCGATTCGGCATCAGGACCAACCACTTCCTTCACAATGGGCTGGGTGATAGGCGCCTCAATGGCCGGGACATAGGCAGTAACCGGTTTTGAGACCAGTTGACCAAAGGTGGCATCAACCAGGTTGATCACTTCGTCGGGGTTAAAATCGCCAGAAAGCACAATGGCCATGTTGTTGGGGACATAACGAGCGGCAAAATAATTTCTCAGGGAGGTTAGCGACGGGTTTTTCAGATGTTCAACGGTTCCGATGGTTGTTTGGGTTCCGTAGGTGTTAGTTGGGAATAATCCGGAGAATAAATCCTCAAAAACTTTGTCGTCGTCATTATCAAGGCTCATATTCTTCTCTTCATATACGGTTTCCAATTCGGTATGGAACAGCCGGAAGATGGGATCCTGGAAGCGTTCTTTTTCAATCTTAAGCCATTGACTGATTTTGTTCGACGGGATATCATTGATGTAAACCGTCTCTTCGAATGATGTAAAAGCATTGGTACCCTTTGCGCCGATCACCGACAGCAGTTTATCATATTCATTGGCAATGGCGTATGTTGACGCCACCCCCGACAAACTGTCGATTTCGTGATATATTTTTTTCCGCTGTAGCGTATCTGTTGTTTTTTTGTACACTTCGAACTTATATTCGATCTGATCGAGAAAAACCTTTTCTTTGGTAAAATCTTTGGTGCCAAATTCATCGGAGCCTTTGAACATCATGTGTTCCAGATAATGCGACATCCCTGTGTTGTCGGATGGGTCGTTCTTGCTTCCGGTACGTACCGCAATGGCCGTTTGAATGCGCGGGGCATCCTTGTACACCGTGAGGTACACTTTTAATCCGTTTTTCAATGTATAAATCCTGGCTTTAAGCGGGTCGCCGGGAACTGTATCATATTTGGCCACATTCTGTGCCATTGTGCTGACGGCCAGCACATACAAAAGCGAAATAAATGTAAATCGCGCAATCATCTTTTTCATAAGGATTTGATTAATTGGATTGGAAAATAAACCGGGAAAATGAATTTGTTCGCAAAGATAGGCAAAGATTCACACATGAAAAATGATCATGCATCCATGCCTTTACAAAATACCTTCCGGAATTCAGAAACAGCTTGACTGTCGTGGTTTTTATCAAAAGTGAATAGCAAAATAGCTCACCATTCCACTATTTCACCATTTCACCATTTCAACATTTCACCATTTCACTATTTCACCATTTCACCATTTCACCATTTTATTTGTGGAACTTCCTTATAAACTCTTCCACCTCCGGCACTCCGCCCTGATAGATCAGATAGCCGTTGTACGGTTCACGCTTGGTGATTTCGTCGTTGATAGGGGTCAGCATGATCTCTTTCACCTTTGCAAGGTCGCTGGTTTGTCCCAATGCCCAGCTGAGTTTGATAAAAGCCGTTTCAGGAAGCATATTCTCGGCCGGGATGATCCCTTTGGCCATCAGATCGCGGCCGGTATCGTAAACAAACATGTGGACATATCCCCAAAGTGTCTGAACAGTCATATAAATAGCCACACCTTTGGCAATAGCGCGTTCAATGGCCGGGTAAATTGGCTTGTTGACATGGCCTAACCCTGTACCGATGATGATAATTCCCTTGTACCCCGCATCAACCAATGCATCAATCACATCAGGTTGCATGTTGGTGTAGTAATAGAGCATCGTGACCTTCTCTTCATAATAGGGCATGATCGTTACATTCCGGTCGGTGCGTCTGCGGTGGTAATCCTGTTTGATGGGAACAACCCCCTGCCGGGTAACGGTGGCCAAAGGGGTATCCCCGATGGTACGGAAAGTAGACCGGTAGGAAGAATGCATCTTTCTTACCCGTGTACCTTTATGCAGAAACCCATATTCATCAGAAGTAGGCCCGAACATACACACCATCACTTCGGCAATGTCGCCATGAGCGGCAGCAGTGGCTGCATGCATCAGGTTCAGGGCGGCGTCGGAACTTGGGCGGTCGGATGAACGCTGTGAACCAACCAGCACAATGGGAACCGGTGAATTCTGCACCATAAAGGTCAGGGCAGCGGAGGTGTAATGCAGGGTATCGGTACCATGGCCGATGATGATGCCGTCGATACCCTTTTCTATCTCATTGCCGATGGCAACAGCCAGTTTTTTATACTGATCAGGACCCATGTTTTCACTGAAAACCGCGAAGAGCTTTTCCGTGGTAAGGTTGCAGATATCAGCCAATTCAGGCACGGCGCCGTACAACTCACCTGGTGAGAAGGCCGGAATCACTGCGCCGGTGCGGTAATCGAGCCGCGAAGCAATGGTGCCGCCGGTACCCAGGAGCTTCACGTTTGGTTTATCTTTGGAATAGGGAAATTCCTTCTCCGGTATTTTATAAACAGCTTTTTTATAACCGAGTTCTTCAATATTGGTAATACCGTCGATATCCACCCCGATGTTGTAACCGGTGAAAAATTTCATGACGATGTGCTTGTCATCGGTGTTTTCAGCACGGGGCAGAATGGTGCCTTCAAAAATGCCTCTGCGGCTATCGATCCGGACTTTAGCCCAAACCCTGGCATTAAAATTTTGCAATACTTCGAGTGCCCGTCCTTTGTATCCCTGGAAAATATCTTCGGCCATAAGTTAAATAGTGAAATGGTGAAATGGTGAAAAAATGAAATAATGGGTTTGGTGTTACTTTTAAAAGTGCAAATCGAAAATTTAAAATCTGATTCCGTCACTGAGTTCCCTGAGGGAAATATTTCCCATGGCAATTCTGCTCAGGTTGCCCATCACCCAGCGTTTTCCAGCCGAATTATCGGGTGAAGTCCTGATCTCCTTGTATTTTTTAATCAGGAAAGGAATTTTTCCAAGGATCTCTTCTTTTGGAAGTTCCTTAAAATTGAGGGTGATCAGAATAGAATCGAAATCCATCTTGGGATGCTGGTACTGATGGAGCAACATTTTTCTGGCAATGGCAAGATCCAGTTTCCTGTCGACAAGGTACTTCAGCAAATCAAAGATGTTTTCATTGGAAAAATCAGGAAGTGCGGGGTATTGACCCTGGATATGCTTCAATGTGTGCGCCAGCAGTGATCCGGTAAATCTTGCAGGCACATTTAATTCTGTCTGCGCCCGTTCAATCAATGGAACCAGGTTGTTTTTAAAGATGTAGGTAAAGGTGTCCTCCGGGACATGCCATTCAATCAACTGCAAAATGCGCTCCGAAACAAGTTTTGGAAGCCTTTCCCTGGCCTCATCGATCGCGGAATCTTCAAGCGGGATAGGAGCAGAGTCGGTATCGGGGTACATCCGGTCGGCTCCGGGTAACACGCGCTCGAAAATGGTAGTGCCATCTTCAAACGACTTCCGTGTTTCGTTTGGCACCCCGTTGAATGCCATCCGGCAACGTTCTTCAATCGTTTCGAGGCCGGTTTTAATATCGTCGTCCGGACCCCAGAAAATGATCTGAGCATCCTCCTCCTGGCTGCCCAGTAAGGATCGGACTTTTGTCCATACTTTTTCACCTACTGCATCCTCAAACATCTCGGAATGAACCATGTTGGGTTTTTCGATACAGGCAATGACTTTCAGCCGGTCGGACAGATCATCGGCAAACATCTTACCCGGCTGTGTGAAGTGGGACAGAATACCTCTGAATTGTGGCAGATTAACAATGTAAACCTTGGCCATTGAATATTTTGGAACACCCAGGTTTTCCAGTTTAAAATCCTTGGACTTGACCTCTCTCGATTGAATTTTCCAATCGGCATGGTCTTTAACTTTTTTTAGAAGCAAGTCTTTTATCGCCAGCAGCGACCACTGACGATAACATTCATTGTGCGTAAGTTCGGGCATCCAGCCGGTATGTGCTACTCCCTTGATTTCCACGCGGGTTCCGCCTTTACAGCTTACATTTACGTCGGCCCGTGTTGAGCCGATCCCATTACGCACTTTACCCGTGCTGCGATTCAGAAAGCGAATGTAATCAGCGCCCTCTTTTACCTCATCCGGGTTTTTAAATTCAGGATAGGTTACGGTTTCAATGAGGGGCATTCCAAGACGGTCGGTGCGGTAAATGCGTACATGACCGATGTCGGATACTTCGCGGCAGGAATCTTCCTCCAGGCTGAGTTGGATCAACCGGACTATTTTATTTTTCAGTTGGATTTCCCCCTCAATCCCAATGATTGCGGTACGCTGAAATCCGGTCGGGATTGAGCCATCAAGATATTGCTTGCGGGTGATGTGCACTTCACCCACTACTTTGAGCTTTGAGAGCAATGAGATATCAATGGCCTGAGAAAGAGCCTCACGGTTTAAAGGAAATGGAGGTGTATCATCCACATCATAGGTACAGGCAGTTTCATTTTTTATGCGGTAAATGATATTTTTCCGGGTTCTGAACTCCATCAGCGCAGTCCCATCGTATTCGCCAAGTTCACTCAGGGTAGGCCGCATATGGCGGATCAATTCGGCATCGTATTCATCTGATTTCTGAAAAATCCCGGCAGGACAATGGCAGAAGAGCTTCTCTTTGGTTTTTAACTGTTGGTGAACTTCCAGTCCCGACATGAATCCGATGCGGTCATAATCAGCCTGGGTGGCTTTTTTACGTGGTATGTAACCGATTTTTTGCTCTGTTTCAGCATGGTTGCGTCTGGGGTCGAAATGTTGTTTCATTGTGTCAGCAGAAATAGTTAAAAGTCATCAAAATTAGCCATTTTGTGGATATCCTGAATGAAATGTTCATTACTTTTGGTAACATTGACTTTAGTATCTTTGCTCCGCAATTTCAATCCCATGAAGCGAATCCTCAGGTTTCTTTTTCTTATTCCCGTTGTACTGAATATTACCGCATTCCCCCAGGATCAGGAGAAGACAAAGATTCTGTATTCGGGAGATCACTGGGAGTTCAATAAAAATATTTACGAGTTTGGGCCGAGGATACTGGGAAATGTGGTGATGAATCATGACAGCGCCTTTCTGTATTGCGACAGCGCCTATGTAAATGAAGCCGAAAATAAGGTGATCGCGTATGGCAATGTCCGGATAAAACTCAGCGACACCTTGAATCTTTACAGCGATTCGCTGAAGTACGACGGAAATACGAAAATAGCCCACGCAAACAGCAATGTCAGGCTGATCGACAACCAAACCACCCTGACCACCGACACGCTGGTTTATAACCGCAACACCCAGATTGCTCAATATGATTGCTGGGGAAAAATAGTTAATGATAAGAATATCTTAGTCAGCCATCACGGGTATTATTATACTGATAAAAAGGAATTTTTCTTTAAAGAGAAGGTATTGATGATCAACCCTGATTACAATATGAATTCAGATACCCTGATGTACAATACGGTAACAGAAACAGCCTTCTTTTTCGGCCCTACACACATTATCAGCAAAGACAAACAGGATTCGATTTATTGCGAAAACGGCTGGTACAATACACATCTCGATGTTGCCCGTTTCCGTGAACGTGCCCGGATTTACCATGAGAAAACCTTCCTTACCGGAGATAGTATCTATTACGAATATACCAATGGATTTGGTCAGGTATTCCGTAAAGCACAGCTTATCGATACCGAACAAAACATCCTGCTGTTGGGTAATTACGGAGAGATGCATCGGAAAGAAGGGTATGCCTATATGACCGACAGTGCAATGGCCATCATGGTTGATAAAAAAGACTCCCTCTTCATGCATTCCGATACCGTTCGTGCCACTTTCGACACCCTCCAGCATATCCGAGCTGTTTTTTGTTACTTTAAGGTTAAATTTTTCCGCCCCGATATGCAGGGGATGTGTGATTCGCTTGCCTATTTAAGCAGCGATTCCACCATGACGATGTATCATGACCCGGTAATGTGGTCGGAACAGAATCAGCTTTCGGCCGATTCGATCAAACTCATCATGCGCAACGGCGAGGCCGATTCGCTGAAAATGTTCAATTCCGCCTTCATTGTGTCAAAAGATGATACAAACAGTTTCAACCAGGTAAAAGGAAGAAATGTTCTGGCTAAATTCCGCAACAACGAATTGTATAAGATCAATGTCATTGGAAACGCCCAGACCATATATTATGTCAGGGAAGAGGATAAAAGTCTGATCGGAATCAACGTGGCTGTATCAAGCGACATGTTGATTTTTCTTGACAAAAACGAGATCAAAAGTATCACCTACATCGAAAAGCCCGACCAGCATCTTTATCCTGAAAAAGATTTGCCGCAGAATGAGCGAAAACTTAAAAATTTTAAATGGGAGGAAAAACGCAGACCATTGAAAAAAATGGACATTTTCAAATGGTGATCTTTTTATATCGGAGAAGCATCAATATATAGTCTCGTCATCATTGTCCCGAAGAGACGTGCATCGTACCACATGTAATAAAACCGCTCGGCATTGAACCATGTAATTCCATCCAGATTATCGTCGTGACGGTCGTAAGGATCTGCAAAGATGATAACATCGTCCGCCAGAGCGTCAGTATTGCGGGTGTCATACCCAACAACAAGCACCCAATGACCTCCCCAGTCACTCCACTCTATCAGGGTAGGAATATTGTTGCTCAGATTCTCCCGGAGCATTTCAAGCGTACCTTCCTGATGCCATGAAGCATTAAATCCATGATTGTCTAACCAAACCGCCATTTGTTCCGGTGTTGTGCCCTTTGTTGTACTTGTACCCATTTCCGCTGCAATGGTCATCTCAACACCTTCTTTTCCATAGTAGTTCAACAGGGATACTACTGCCGAAGGACCACAGGTATAATCAGTGGTTTGCTGATAAGAATTGACAGTTAGAAGAGTTTTGCCAGGTAACGGATCACCTTTGACACTAAGTACATAATAGTTACTCGATTTTGGATTTTCCTGTACAGGATCAGTGCTGTCGCTTTTCTGACAAGCGAACAACAGCAACAGGAAAAGAGAAAGGAACATTGAATTTTTAGTAATTCTTTTCATTTGTTTTTGTATTAACTTGAAATGTAATACTCTTTAAATTTTATTTATTTGTTTCAATGATTTATCTAATCGCTTTGGATATTCTTGTTTTTTTTATACAAATTTTCAATCAGCTCTTTTATGGCCACTTTGTTGTTTGAAATAGAAATTTCTTGCGCCAAGGATATATTGGCTTCATTTCCTTTCAGTCCTCGTGATGATGCTAATAAATTTATGACTGTCATATCCTAATTTTTTATCTTGCTATTTTTTTAAAGTAAGGTGATGCAACATAAGATTTATTCCATCAGAGAACGTTAAAAATACTGCCGGCCCGCATAGTACGGATGTTACCTGGTTTGGGTTTTCTTTTTGTTGTTCAGTTGGTAAGTTCGGTTTATGTTTGCTCCCGTTGTTTCCCGCATTTGGGGTGCCAGCTTTATAAAACTTTTAAAATTAATTCTTTATTAATTTCTGCTGAAATAGACCGTCAACACCAGTTAATCGAATAATGTAAATACCGGAAGACAAATGACTAATATCGAGCTCGTTCTTCCCAGAAGTCAAATCGCTTTGAAAAACACAATCTCCGATAATGTTGCAAATCTGCAATTTTAGATTCAGTTTATTTGCACAGTCTATAGTCAATCTGTCAGTTGCAGGGTTTGGGAAAAGAAAAATAGATGGTTTCTTATACTGGTTTATATTTAATAAATTTATATTTAGGGCATATTCTTTTATTATTATTTCATAATAGTTCAATACTTCGACTTTTACCCATCCAAGATAATTTATGTTCTTAATTTTTTTTCTAATCCCAATATAATGATCTCCGGATATCCAGTTATCTAATGAATTCCATTCAACAGAGGGATAGGGATATTTACCGTATTCAAAGTTTGAAATATAAGTTTTGTTTTGGTTCAAACAATCATTGATAGATAGTGTGTCAAACATGTTATATTTCCTAACCATACTAAAAGTAACTGG
>CAIYES010000444.1 GCA_903925275.1 uncultured Bacteroidales bacterium | reverse complement strand
GTTCAGAATAATGTTCTGACCACCGGCGCAAAGATCGACAGCAGTTCGATCTATTTTTCCTGGAAAGAAACTCACATCCGGGAATCCAGGAATGAATCAAAGACAATTGAAAAGCCGGTGTATAAAGTTACCGGTTTTCAGAACTTCCTGATTTGGTCTGGAGGAATTGCCTGGGCGATCATTGTCATTCTGGTTGCATTTAAACTCATCCGTTTCTATCTCAAAAGGAAATTACTGCCATGAACCAGGTTGAGATAGATGGTAAAACATACTTCATGCCTTCTGATTGGAATGAGCTGACCAGAAAACAAGTTTTGTTTATCAGCCGTCTGTTTCAGGAACAACTTGCCATGATGGATTTTAAGCTCAGAGTGCTTTTAAAATTCCTTTCTCTCAAACAGAAGGTAATCAAACGAATCCATCATGATGACGCATATTTCCTGTGTGAAAGTCTCGATTTCCTATTCAAAGAAGTCTCACTGACCAAAAATCTTCTCCCTGTCCTACGAACCGGCAGAAGAAAATACTTTGGTCCGGCGGATGCCATGATGAACTGCACCTTTGGGGAATTCACCATGGCCAATTCCCTGCTCGATTCATTTTCAAAAACCAAGGAGCAGAAATACCTCGATGAAATGGTGGCAGTTTTTTACCGGCCAAGGAAATGGTTTTGGTTCATCCGGAAGGCCTATTCCGACAATCAGGATCCCCGGAAAAAGTTTGTCAACCGATCGTTGAAACGCCGTTGCCAAAGCATTGCCAGTTTGGATTATGAAGTCAAGTACTCCATCTTCCTGTTCTTTTCCGGTGTTCTGAATTCGTTGCCTCTATTGTACCCCTATGTTTATGAACAGCAAGGTGGCACCGGAAGTGAAGATAACGGCTGGGCATCGCTCATCATCTCCCTGGCCGATGGTAAAACCGATGACAAGAGCCTTGAAACGGTAATGAATTCAAACCTTTACAACGTTTTCATCGGGTTAAACAAGAAAGCAAAAGAGTATCACGAGTATATGCACAAGATCGATTCCTATGACCGACATTAACAGCTACGTTGAGTATTTCCGTAAAATTGCTGCGGAACACAAGGAAATCAATGATTTCTACATGATGGATATCAATGAACCGCTTGCTGCCCTGCGGTCAAATATCAAATATCCGGCACTTATCCTGACAAGCCTTTCCGGAAATTTTGAAGCTTCAAACCTGGATAACATCCTCGATTCGATCAATGCAGGATTCCTGATCATTGGTCACCTCGATAAGATAGATGATTTTTCCGCTGAAGTGCTGGTCCTTTCCAAAATGAAACAGATAGGCACAGATATCCTTTCCAGGATGCTACTTGAGTGCATGGAATGCGAACTGCTTGCCCTGAAAGCCATTCCAGGGTTCAATATCAATTCTGTGAGTTATGAGATGCTGGGGCCGGTGTTTGATAATGATTATGGGGTGATGTATTCTTTCAAGCTACTGGATTGTGTTGGGTTGGAGTTTGATCCTTCTAAATGGGATATGTAACTGTTATCGGATTCGCGAAAGCAATCTTTATTCAAATAAATATATATTTCTTTCTGATATTTAGCCATTATTGAATTATCTTGGTTTTATATGTAAGTTTGTATCTGGATTCACATTAAATTCCAGTTACAAGCTCTTTCATCGTTCTTAATCATCGATAAAATATTGCGTTGCTAATATTTCTCTTTTAGAAAACCTCCAATTTTCAAACAAGTAGAGAAATAGCCTTAGCGGGCGCACCCAACGGGTGTGTTCCTTTTGCTATTTCAGTTACTTGTGGGTGCTTGGAGGTACCTCTAAAAGCTGGACATGTGCAAAGGTTCACGCCC
>CAIYES010000443.1 GCA_903925275.1 uncultured Bacteroidales bacterium | reverse complement strand
GGCGTAAACAGCTGCGGAAACGGGACGGTATCGCAGAACTTTGCTGTTACTGTCCACCCGGTTCCTTCGGTCCCGGTGGTTACCGTGAACGGGAATGTGCTTACAAGCAGTGCGGCTACGGGCAACCAGTGGTATTATGAAGGAACGGCTATTGCCGGAGCCACCGGCCAGGCCTATACCGTTACCAACAATACCGGTTATTACTGGTGCGTTGTGACCAACAACGGATGTTCTTCAGCCATTTCGAACAAAGAATGGGTGGTTATCACCGGCCAGCAGGTGTTGCAAAACAGCAGCTTCAGCATCTACCCGGTGCCGAATGACGGTAAGTTCACGATTTCAATTACCAGTCCGGTTGCCGAAATATATTCGATTATGGTGTACGACCAGGTTGGTGCTAAAATATATCAACTTGACGATGTCCGGGTAAACGGCACGGTTGAACAACAGGTCGATCTCCGGCCCGTTGCCACGGGAGTGTATTCGGTCATATTCTTCAACAGCGAACACAGGGTTGTTAAAAAGGTGATCGTAAACAAATAGCGAAAGGGGTTGATCTTATTGAAGAAATGGAGGATTTGTAGGTAGTGTGTAGAATTTTGTGTAAACGGTCTCTGACTGTGTTTAACGGCTAATTTACAAAATGATGTTAAATTTAAAGCCACAAACACAGATGAAAATGGAAGACGATGTTCCTTTTGAGATTCCTGAGGAGCAACTCAAAAAGATGAAGACCCAGGAAGAGTTGGAATCTTACATATCCAAACTCTATAAACATGCGGTTCAGACCATGCTCAAAGCGGAAATGGATGAACACCTGGGGTATAAAAAGCATGATCCGGTTGGCAAGCATACCGGTAACTCCCGCAACGGCACCAGCGGTAAAACACTAAAAACGGATATTGGAGATATCCCGCTCGATGTTCCCCGGGACCGGAACTCCAGCTTTGATCCGGTCATTGTTCCCAAGCACCAGCGCATGTCGGCCAGAATCGAGCAGGCCATCATCACGATGTATTCCAAGGGAATGAGCACCCGGGATATCGAAGATACTGTCTTGGATATCTACGGCGTTAAAGTCAGCGAGTCCTCTGTATCCTCAATTACGGCCACTATCCTTGAAGACATCAAGCAATGGCAACAGAAGCCGCTTGATTCGGTATATTACATCCTTTGGATGGATGGGATCGTAATGAAAGTCAGGCATAACGGGAAGGTCATTAACAAGACGATTTACCTGATTATTGGGATAAACCGGGACGGATTCAAAGAGGTCCTTGGTATGTGGATCGCCGAAACAGAAAGCGCATCCTTCTGGCTCAGTGCGCTGAATGACTTAAAAGCCCGTGGTGTGGAAGATGTGCTGATTGCCTGTACGGACAACCTTGCCGGCATCAAACAGGCTATTAAAGCAATCTTCCCGCAGACGATCACACAACTGTGCATTGTGCATCAGATCCGCAACTCCTGCAAGTATGTTGTCTGGAAAGAGCGGAAGGCTTTTGTTGCCGATTTAAAGCTCATTTACGGAGCTCTCAACAGACAGATGGCTGAAGATGCCTTGAAGGATTTTACGGCAAAATGGGGTCACAAATACGGCTATGCTGTAAAATCCTGGAATGAGAATTGGGATCATCTGACTGCCTATTTTGATTATCCCCAGGAGATCCGATCCCTGATCTATACAACAAACCCAATCGAAAGTCTCAATAGTACAATCCGCAAATATACCCGGTCAAAAATGGTATTCCCGGATGACCAGTCAGCCCTGAAGGCTGTATTCCTTGCAGTATCAAATGTTCAGAGAAAGTGGACTATGCCGATCAGAAACTGGGGCCAGATTGTAAACCAATTTTATATTAACTTTGAAAAACGATGCCAGGTTTGAACGCAGTTGGAGTTTACACAAAATTCTTCACACCCTCGATTTGTACAATTGAATTCTTTGGTTTCCATATTTTCAAAAAGAGAGAGTTGTCCTGATTGTTTCGTTACCGTCACCGGACGACAAACTCCGTACATTTTATATTTACTTCTCTGGTTTTCAGGTTTCCGTTGAATTTCACGGGAATAGCTCCCATCAACAGTTGAGGTTTTATACAGGC
>CAIYES010000442.1 GCA_903925275.1 uncultured Bacteroidales bacterium | reverse complement strand
ACATGCCCGTTCTCTAATTCCACCCTGAACATTGCGTTCCCGAGGGATTCGATGACCGTGCCATCTTGTTGGATTGACGATTGCTTTGCCATGCTATATACTACTTGATCCTAATACTTCTTCAATATACCGGAAGGTAGAAAGAACGTCTGCTTTATCCTTTCTGACAGCAACAGTAAGTTCGAAATGTGCCGAAGGCATCCTGTCGGCAGTACGGATTGTCCATCCATCCTGATCCTGAACCACCATTTTTGCACCCATATTGATCATGGGTTCAATGCAGATTGTCAATCCAGCCGGCAATTTTACCCCCCAACCCTTCTTCCCGTAGTTGGGAACATCAGGTTTTTCGTGCAACTGCCTTCCGATTCCATGCCCTACAAGTTCGCGGACAACCGAATATCCAAAACTTTCAACGTATTCCTGCACTACAGCACTGATGTCGCCTACTCTTTTTCCGGCAACAGCAACATCTACTGCCATGAACAACGATTCTTTGGTCCGCTTTAACAAATTCATCACTTCGCCGGAAACCTCTCCAACAGGAAAGGTATAAGCCGAATCACCGTAAAAACCATTTTTCTGGCATCCGCAGTCGATCGAAACTATATCACCATTTTTAAGAACTCTTTCTCCCGGAATTCCATGCACCACCTCTTCATTAATCGAGATGCATAAGGTTGCCGGAAACCCTCTGTAACCTTTGAACCCGGGTATCGCACCTTCGCCCCGGATAAACTCTTCAGCTATTGTATCAAGTGTTATCGTTTTAACACCCGGTTTTATGTATTTCGCGACTTCCGCGAGTGTTTTACTAACAATTATGGCATTCTCCCTCAATAATTCAATCTCATGTGCCGACTTAACTGTCATTTGTTTGTTAAACATAGATTACTGGCCGGTACCGGAATATGATGAACGTCCTTTGATCCTGCCCGATTTTGTCAAACCATCATAATGACGCATCAATAAATGACTTTCAATTTGCTGCAATGTATCAAGAACGACACCAACCAAAATCAAAAGAGATGTGCCACCGTAAAATTGTGCAAACTGCGAGGTAATGCCAACCATTCTCACAAGTGCAGGCATAACAGCTACAAATCCAAGAAATATTGAACCTGGAAGTGTTATACGCGACATAACATCATCGATGAATTCAGCCGTCTTTTTTCCTGGTTTAACCCCCGGAATAAAACCACCATTCTTTTTCATATCCTCTGCCATCTGATTTGGATTTACCGTTATGGCTGTATAAAAATATGTGAAGAGGATGATCAATATGAAGAAAGTCAAGTTATAAATGAGGCCATTGATGTCGGTAAATACCCTTGCAAAACCTGTGAGTGTTTCATTGCTGGCAAAACCGGCAATCGTCAAAGGCAGAAACATGATGGCCTGGGCAAAGATGATCGGCATTACCCCGGCGGCATTAACCTTGAGCGGAATATACTGACGAACACCTCCGTATTGCTTATTTCCAACGATTCGTTTGGCATATTGCACAGGTATTTTTCTGGTTCCCTGAACCAGCAGAATTGTTACCAGTACAACAAGGACAAGGAATGCAATTTCAATCACGAAAAACACAAGTCCGCCTCCCTTCTGTTCCATTCTGGAGACCAATTCTCCAAACAAAGCAAATGGCAAGCGTGCCATGATACCGATCATAATGATCAATGAAATACCATTTCCTATTCCTTTATCTGTAATCCGCTCGCCCAGCCACATTACAAACATGGAACCAGCGGTTAGAATAATGATGGACGAAATGCCAAAAAAGGAAAACACAGAATGATGTGTAACATTGGCGTTGAAAGGTGAAATTGCTTCAGCAGGAAGTTGTGATGCCAGATTAGCAATATAGGCGGGTGATTGGAAAATCAAAATGACAACTGTCAGATAACGTGTCATCTGGTTGATTTTCTTGCGTCCGCTTTCGCCCTCTTTCTGAAGTTTCTGGAAGTAAGGGATGGCCATGCCAAGCAATTGCATCACGATGGAAGCCGAGATATACGGCATAATTCCCAGTGCAAAAATCGATGCATTGGAAAATGCACCTCCTGAAAACATATTGAGCAGCCCAAGCAAACCGGATTTGGTTTGGTTTTGCAGGCTGGCAAGCATACTCGGGTCGACTCCAGGCAGTACTACATAAGATCCCAGACGATATATCAGGATAATGCCGATTGTATAAAGTATCCTTTTGCGAAGGTCTTCAATCTTCCAGATGTTTCGAATGGTTTGAATCAGTTTTTTCATTCAAACAAGTTTAAAGTATGTTAGCGACTCCACCTAATTCTTCAACGGCTTTTCTGGCAGTAGCAGAAAAACCATGCACGGTAATTTCCAGTTTGGTTTTCAATTCCCCGCGTCCTAAAATCTTGATCCGGTCATTTTTTGAAGCATATCCGCATTCAACAAGCACAGCCGGAGTAATTACAGTAAGGTTCTTCTTTTCGGCGATTTCTTGTAAAACATCAAGGTTTATTCCTTTATATTCAACGCGGTTGAAATTCTTGAATCCGAATTTCGGAACGCGCCGTACGAGCGACATCTGTCCCCCTTCATACCCAAGTTTCTTAGAGTAACCTGAGCGTGACTTCGCTCCTTTATGACCCCGGGTAGAGGTTCCGCCATGTCCGGAACCCTGGCCCCTGCCAATACGTTTAACCTTTTTTGTTGAACCTTTTGCCGGTTTAAGATTGCTTAAATCCATTTCAGTATCGTTTTTCTTTTGTTATACTTTTTCAAATGTCACCAAGTGCAGAACCTTGTTCAACATGCCCAGAATCTGGGGAGTAGCATCATGTTCCACCGTGTGGCGAATCCTTTTCAGTCCCAAGGCCTGAAGCGTACGTTTCTGACGCAACGGTCTTCCGATGCCACTGCGAATCTGTGTAATTTTAATTTTTTCCATTGGTCAAAACAGCCTTAAATAATTTAAACTTAGCCATTAAATACTTGATTCAACTCAATTCCCCTGAGCTGAGCGATCGTGTAAGGATCTCTTAATTTGAGCAGGGCATTGATGGTAGCTTTTACCACGCTGTGCGGGTTTGACGAACCTTTCGATTTCGCTAATACATCCTTCACACCAACACTTTCCAATACAGCACGCATAGCACCACCGGCAATAACACCTGTTCCGGGAGCTGCAGGCTTAAGGTAAACCAGGGCACCACTGTATTTTCCCAACTGTTCGTGAGGAATCGTACCTTTAAGGATGGGAACCTTGATCAGATTCTTCTTGGCATCATCAACCCCTTTGGCAATGGCCGCCGTGACTTCCTTGGCTTTACCAAGTCCATAGCCAACAACACCATTTTCATTCCCCACAACAACGATGGCAGAAAAACTGAAGGTGCGTCCCCCTTTGGTTACTTTGGTAACACGCTGAATGCTGACCAAGCGATCCTTAAATTCGATTTCGCTCGACTTTACTCTTTTTACATTAACGTTTGTCATATCTTCCTTAAAATTTTAGGCCACCTTCCCTGGCTGCTTCAGCCAAAGATTTTACCCTGCCATGATATAAATAACCATTACGATCAAAAACAACCTTTTCAATACCAGCCTGAATTGCTTTTCCAGCAATTTGTTTCCCGACCATACTTGCAATCTGGGTTTTGGTACCTTTCTGGTCTTTCATCCCTTTTTCCATGGATGATGCCGAAACCAAGGTCTTTCCGTCCTGATCATCGATCAATTGAACGTAAATTGCCTTACTGCTGCGGAAAACGGTCATGCGAGGCCTGT
>CAIYES010000441.1 GCA_903925275.1 uncultured Bacteroidales bacterium | reverse complement strand
CCCGCTCACCCGCTCACCCGTTTACCCGTTTACCCGTTTACCCGTTCACCCGTTCACCCGCTCACCCGCTCACCCGTTCACCCGTTCACCCGTTCACCTAACCAAAACCCCTCTAACGAAATCAAACAACAAACGCACTCCGTAGCCGGTTCCACCCTGTCCGCGGTATGAATCTCGTTTATCGAGAAATGCAGGTCCTGCAATGTCGAGATGGATATAGGGATAATCTGTAAATTTTTCAAGGAATTTTCCGGCGGTGATCATCCCGGCTTCGGAGGGTCCCAGATTTTTCAGGTCGGCCAGATCTGATTTCACCAATTCGCCATATTCATCCCACATTGGGAATTCGACCAGCCTCTCATACACTTTAAACCCCGATGACTTCAGGGTTTCAAGCTCCTCCGCTGCTTTCGATTGCATAGCCACCGCGCCGAATTTCCCGATGGCACGTACAGCCGCTCCGGTAAGGGTTGCAAGGTCGATTACGAGTGCCGGGTCAAATTTGGCGGCATAACTCAATGCATCGGCCAGAATGAGGCGACCTTCAGCATCGGTATTCAATACCTCAACCGTCATGCCGTTGTGCATGGTGATAATATCTCCCGAAACCAGCGCTTTCATACCTGGCCGGTTATCGGTGGCAGGCATGAGCCCGATAATGTGAACCGGCAGTTTTGCCATGGCAACTGCATAAACCGTTGCAGCAACGGCCGCTGCACCTGCCATATCACATTTCATGTTCAGCATCGAATCGCCAGGCTTGAGATTCATGCCACCCGTATCATATATCACGCCTTTGCCAACAAAAACAAATGGTTTTTTGTTTTTTGCATCAGCTGGTTTCCATTCCATTACGGTAAACGTAGGTGGTTCGGTACTGCCACTGTTCACCCCCATCAGCCCCCCCATCTTAAGCGCTTCGAGCTTTTGCTTATTCAGAATTTCGGCAACAGCGCCTGAATCTATGGCCATCTTCTCAATCTCTTCTGCAAAGGAAACAGCAGTAAGATGCGAATTGGGTTCATTTACCAGGTCGCGGCAGCGTGCAACGGCGTTGAGAAGGATGTTCAGTTCCGCGGGACGAATTACGCGAGATGCGGCATGCGGGATGTTTTTCCCTTGATCCTCAGCAGGCTGATCCATACCGGCTTCTTCAAGAGCTTTGGAGTATATCTCAATCTCCTTCAGGGTGTTTTCGTTATCTTTATCCTTCTTGTACTTCAGGAACTGATAGCTTCCAAGCGCCATGCCTTCGGCAATTGCGAGGATTTCACTGCACATCCCCTCCACATCGAAAATGGCCACGCGTAAGGCTTTGTGTGCATTGAGACATCCTGCAATCGTATCCCCGGCCTTGCGACATGATTCGAGGCGTTTTGATGAATCTTTTTCTTCCTTGATAAAACACAAAAAAACCCAGTAATCAAAACGGTTGAAGGAAACAACCTCCTTTTTATGGTTTTCTATCTGATTTTTCAAGTATTTTTTTTCTGCGGAATTGAAGATACCGGCCGGAAGTTTTGATAATTTCGAAACGACAACAACGAGATGCTCCAGTTCCTGTTCCTTATTCGAGAGGGTTATGGATGGAATCATGATTTTACTTACTTTTGCACTGTTTAACAGGTACAAAATTAGAAAAATTTCTGCTGGCAGGGTTGATTGTTTGCGGCACTGAGGTCTTCCGATATGAAAAATGACACCCTGATTCAAAAAGCGCTCCACCTGGAATTTCTGACCATCGAAGAAGGCAAACATCTGTTTGAGACTTTGTCGTTGGCTGAAATGATGCTGGCTGGCAACGAATTGCGAAAGAAGCTGCATCCGGAAGCAACCGTGACCTGGATCATCGACCGCAATGTGAACATCACCAACGTTTGTATCTCAGGGTGTAAGTTCTGCAATTTTTACAGGACTGGCAGCAGCAGCGAAGCTTTCGTTACCACAATCCCGGATTATTGCAAAAAAATCGAGGAGATGAAGCGGTTGGGTGGCAACCAGTTATTGTTGCAAGGCGGTTTGCATCCCAAGTTAAGCCTCGATTTTTTTGAAAATCTGTTTTCCGATCTGAAAAGGCACTTTCCCGATGTCCGCCTTCATGCCCTTGGACCACCGGAAATCGCCTACCTGGCCGGAATGGAAAAGTTACCGGTAAAAACTGTGCTGGAACGGCTTGTTGCAGCGGGTCTCGACAGTTTGCCCGGTGCAGGGGCTGAAATTTTGGTTGACCGTGTCCGGAAAATTCTTTCACCGGTAAAATGCTCTACACAAGAATGGTTAGATGTTATGCGGGCAGCCCATGTCCTGAACCTGACCACTTCGGCTACCATGATGTTTGGCCACATCGAAACCCTTGAAGAGCGCCTGGAGCATCTTGTCGCAATTCGTCAGGTCCAGTCGGAAAAACCCTACGGACACAAGGGATTTCTTTCGTTCATTCCCTGGCTATTTCAGGATGAAAAAACGGTGTTAAAAGAGAAATTGGGTATTTCCAATACGGTGACCCCGGAGGAATATATCAGAATGATCGCCATCAGCCGGCTCATGTTGCCCAACATTCCGAATATCCAGGCTTCGTGGCTCACTGTGGGGAAGGAAACGGCCCAGCTCTGTCTTCATGCCGGTGCCAATGATTTCGGAAGCATCATGATTGAAGAAAATGTGGTTCGTGCGGCCGGCGCTACCCATAAATTTGATGCCGCCGGCATTCAGCAGGCCATCCGCGACGCCGGGTTTGAACCACAGTTGCGGAACCAGGATTTTCAAATCATCCCATTCACCGTTTACCCCGCAGGAGAGTAGAACGGCAAGGTAGCCCGGTTCAACCGTTTTCCTTCAGATAGTTTATGATCTTTTCAGTGGCGCCGCGATTTTCATCCACATAATGCCGGCAAATAGATGAAAGCCGCCGATAACCAGTTGGATCGGCTAAAATACCAGCAGTTCTGGTGATCAACTCCTCTGAAGAATTCACGCAGAAAACACCACCTTGTGCCACGAGATCAACCGCCTCCTTAAATTTATGATACCCGGGACCAAAAAAAACAGGCACCCCAAAAGTTATCGGTTCCTGTATGTTATGGAGCCCCGCACCAAACCCGCCGCCAACATATGCCAGGGTGGCATATTGGTAAAGCTGCGACAGGATGCCTACCGAATCGATCAGCAAAATACCGGCTTGCCCGGCATTCTCCGTGTTAAGTTCCGAATAACGGATTACCGGTTGGTCTATCTTGTCAAGAATGTACCTTATGCGTTCGGGACTGGTATCATGGGGAGCAATGATAAATTTCAGGCCAAATTCCTTCAAGCGCATGAGTGGCATTATAAGTGCTTCGTCCTCTTTCCAGGTGCTGCCACAAATAAACACCTTACTTTTGCCAACGAATTGCTCTACCAGCGGGAATGATTGCCTTTGGGACGAAATGGCAAAAACACGGTCGAAACGTGTATCCCCTGTCACCGTGACGTTCGGCTTCCCAATAGATTGAAGCAATGTAGCCGATTCATGGTTTTGCGCAAAAAACCAGGTTACCGCATCAAGTTGCCTGCGAAACCACCCGCCATACCACCGGAAAAAATGTTGCCCCGGACGAAACAGAACCGATATAAAATAAACCGGTACCTTTTGTTGGTTTAATGCTGCCAGGAAATTGAACCAGAAGTCATATTTGATAAAGATTGCTTTTTCCGGCCTGACAATCTCCATCCACCGGCGGGTATTTGCCGGAGTATCTAACGGGAGATAAAATATCCAGTCGGCAAATTGGTAATTTTTACGCACCTCATAACCCGAAGGAGAGAAAAATGTCAGCAGGATTTTTGCGTCCGGCCAGCCTTTCCGGTAAGCTTCGATGACAGGCCGTCCTTGTTCAAACTCCCCCAGGGAGGAGGCATGAAACCAAACAACCGGATTTTTCTTCCGGTCAACATCTTTGAGCGCTGCAGTGAGCCGGCTGAACAGACCGCTGCGACCTCTTACCCATTGGCTTGCTTTACGATTGAACAGTGCCGCAAATCGCACAAACAAACCATAACAAAATACAAAAAAGGAATATATCAACCGCATTTCACCATTTCACCATTTCACCATTTCACCATCTCACCATCTCACCATTTCACCATTTCACCATTTCACCATTTCACCATTTTAATATATATAGAACTCCTTCGGCGCCCTCCTGTAAAGCGGGATCATCCAGAAAACCCTGACGGTATAAAACTGACTGTTTAATTTACGTGTGTCAGGTTTCCCGGTATCGAAATCAAAATCGCGGTAAGATTTTGTCCAGGCCTGCATAAATTCAAAACTTACGGAGAAGTTTAGCAGGCGGGTATTGCTCAGATACATATATCCGATGGAACCTGATACTGCCACACCTCCGTTAAGCCGGTCGTAGCCTTTTTTATAATCGCCAAGGAGCTGGGGTGCAGTATTCCCGATATTGTGTATCCGGATTTTGTCCTGGATATACCCGGCACCGGCAACAATGGTAAACCCGGAATTCGGATTTGGAGACAACAGTGGGATCACCTTTCCAAATTTCGCAAAAATATTAAACCCGCGCTCATAGAAAACCAGGTCGGCCATGTAACCATTGGCGTCGATGACAAAGCCATCTTTCGTTGAAATACCTTTCAGGAGTGAATCGCTGTTCTTAACCCTTTGCCCGAACATGTAATTTGCCTCTGCGCCAATCAGCCAGTTGTGGTTCGTTTTGAACATGATACCCCCACCAATGCTGGAATTGTCACCAAATTGCTTTGCAAGATCACCTCCGGGAAACTGGTAGCCGTAACTGAAATATATCAGCGGGGTAAAGATGGAAGAGTCGCGAATGTTTACCTGGGCAAACAGGCTGGCAGCTGTCAGGAGCGGGATCGTGATGAGGAGTACAATTTTACGATGCATACAGTTCTGATTATGTTTTCCAACGCTTACGTTTCAGCCCGGTTCAAATGAATCTTCTCGCTGCAGAGCAACGAGGAATTAACCCAAATGACCCCACCCCATGGGAGAGGTCATAAAATATTAAAACCTGAAAACCAACCCAACAGAGGGATTCAGGGTGGTGAATGCTGCTTTAATTTCATAATTTACCGGGGCAGAATAAATCGGCCTATAATAGGTAAGTCCGGTCAGCGGATCATAAATTTCTTCGTACCCTATCAGTTGTGAATAATATTGTTTTCGCGCACCAGGCCATCCACCCACCAGGCTCAGGTTGAATTTAAACGTAAGATGAGATGAAATCGTATATCCGACACCTGCTGAAATCTGGTATGCAAAACCTGTTCCGGTGTTTTTATTATATCTTATTCCTACCGTATCGGTTGGATCCGGGGTGTTAAAATTTGTACTTGCAGAAACGATAACCCCGCCCAGAATCTTTGCGTCTATATGTATTCTTTTTATCGTTTGCATGAATACTGGTCCCATCATCAGGAAATGGTTCGACCAGTAGCCCGAACCTATTGAATCAGGTATCCCTTTGGGGTATGACAGATTAGGCCCATTTTCCAAGGGGTTGCGCTGGAATGTGTATTGAATGGCCATACCAAATTTTTTTTTACCAATCCAGTCGAATCCAACCTGAGCCTGGAATCCATTGGTGGCATAGCCCGATTTTTTCTGGCCACTTTCGAACATCCAATAGCTGCTGAGCGCAACAGCATATCCTGCTGAAATTTCAAGCCCCATGCGATGATCTTTAACCTCCTTGAGATCGGTGACGGCCGTTTGGGCTGTGGTCGTCATAAAAATGGAAAAAAAGATAACGATAAAAGATATTTTTTTCATTTTCTTCTTTGATTCAACTGGCAAATTTAATGCTTTTACATCAAGTTGCGATGTTTGTCTTTTCAAATCATCCTCCTGTAAGGTAGTTCACTTATGAATTTATTCATGGATTTTTTATACTTTTGGCGAATATAAATTGCAAAATGACAGAATTCAGTCTGTTAATAAATCAATAAATCAATAAATCAATCCCTTTTTTATGAGAAAAACACTTGTTGGTCTACTGCTGCTCCTTGGCGGTTTCAGTTATCACGCGATGGCCTGTACCAACTTTATTTTTACGAAAGGAGCCACCACAGATGGTTCGGTTATGATCACCTATTCGGCCGATTCGCACACTCTTTACGGTGAACTGTATCACTGGCCCGCCCGTGACTGGCCTGCAGGCTCAATGCTGGATATTACAGAATGGGATACCGGAAAGCCTCTGGGCAAGATTCCTCAGGTGAAGCACACCTACAATGTGATTGGCAACATGAACGAACATCAGGTTGCAATCGGTGAAACCACCTATGGAGGACGCGAGGAACTGCAAACCCAGAAAGGTGCCATCATCGACTATGGAGCACTGATCTATGTCTCCCTGCAACGTTCAAAAACTGCCCGTGAAGCCATTAAAATTTTTGGCGAACTCACTGAAAAATATGGTTATGCCAGCGAAGGGGAATCATTTTCGATTTCCGACGCAAATGAAGCCTGGATCCTTGAAATGATCGGCAAAGGCGAGGGTCAGCTTGGCGCTGTATGGGTTGCCTTGCGTGTTCCCGACGGCTATGCATGCGCTCATGCCAACCAGGCCCGCATTACCACCTTCCCGCTGAACGATCCTGAAAATTGCCTCTACGCAAAGGATGTGATCACATTTGCCCGCAACAAAAAATATTTCGACGGTAATGACCAGGAATTCAGCTTCTCCGACACCTATGCACCTGTTACCTTCAGTGGTGCCCGTGCCTGCGAAGCCCGTGTTTGGGCTATGTTCAACCGCATAAATGGCAGCATGGGTCAGTACCAGGACTATGCCATGGGCCACCTTACCAAAGGTAAATGGGGTTATACCACCAACCGCATGCCATTGTGGATCAAACCCGATAAGAAAGTCAGTGCAAACGATGTGATGAACCTGATGCGCGATCATTATGAAGGTACTAAAATGGATATGACCTACGACATTGGCGCCGGCCCCTTCCAGTGTCCCTACCGCTGGCGTCCGATGACCTGGAAAGTCGACAGTATTCCTTATGTTCATGAACGTGCCACCTCAACACAACAAACAGGTTTCGTTTTTGTTGCCCAGTCACGCAATTGGTTACCCGATCCTGTTGGCGGCATTTTCTGGTTTGGGCTGGACGACACTTATACCACCGTCTTTTCACCCATGTATTGCGGCACCACTAAGGTTCCTGACGCTTATAAGGTTGGAAATGGCGATATGCTGCATTTCTCCCCCACCTCCGCTTTCTGGGCCTTCAACATGGTTGCAAACTGGGCTTATACGAAGTATGACTACATGATCAAAGACATCCGTCCGGTACAGCAGGGATTGGAGCAGGGATTCATGACTGAAACAGCCGGTATCGACAAAAAAGCAGCCGAATTGTATAAAAAAGACAAAGCCGCCTGCGTCAATTTAATTACCGCATATTCGGTGAAAACAGGGCAGGCTACCGTGAAACGCTGGCAGGAGATGTTCCAATATCTGTTTGTTAAATATATGGATGGAAACGTAAAAAAGGAGAAGGATGGAAAATTTGAAACAAATCCCTATAACATGCCTGTGATGCCTTCACAACCCGGCTACCCTGAATGGTGGCTGAAGGAGATTGTAAAGCAGCATGGTGAAGTTATCTTACAAATTGGCACTTCAGGTCACTAGGCAGGCAATGCAGGCAATGCAGGCAATGCAGGCAATGCAGGCAATGCAGACAATGCAGGCAATGCAGACAATGAAGACAATGCAGGTAATGCAGATAATGAAGTAATATTCTCTTTTTTACTTAAACAGGATTTAGCGCTGGCTGAATCCTGTTTTTGTTTTATCTTTGCCTCTGATATTTTGGAAAATTCAGTTTGATATGGAAGAACAAAACTCTTCAACCCGTAAATACAAGATTTACCTCTCCATCCTGGCAATTTTTTTTCTGGTGCTGCTCTTTTGGCTCTTTATTCAGCGGTCGCAACTCATGAAATTGGTCAAAGAAAAAGAAACTGAGAAAACAGAGTTGAAACATAACCTGGATTCACTGATGACTGAACATGACAAAATCAAGATTTCTTATGGCGCCCTCTCTGATTCGCTGAAGTCAAAAGACAGTCTTATCCAGAAGAATGCACTCGAGATAAAGAAGTTGCTTGATACCGAATGGGAATACAACAAGATCCGTAAAAAGTTGGAGATGTTGCAGAAAGTGGCCCAGGGCTATGTTCACCAGATGGATTCGCTTTATACCATCAACCGCGAGTTGTCTGCAGAAAACGATCGCATCCGCCAGGAGGTGAAAACTGAACAAAACCGGAATCAGAACCTTATCAAGGATAAGGAAGAGCTGAAAGAGAAAATGAACCAGGCTGCCTATATCAAAGCCTATGATGTAACCTCAAAAGCCTACAAACTGAAAGCAGGCAAGACCAAGGAGGAGTTGACCGATAAAGCCAGCCGTGCAGAGCGGATCAGGGTTTGCTTTACCATTGGCGAAAATCCGTTGGTGGCTTCGGGTAAAAAAATAATCTACATTCGCATCCAGCGCCCCGATAACGTGGTAGTGATCAAGAGCAAATACGACACTTTTGTATTCAACGGTCAAACGCTTCCTTTTTCACTCCGTGAAGACATTGCTTACGATGGAAAGGCTTTGAATGTTTGTGTGGTTTGGACCAAAAAAAATGAAGATCAGCCTGCGATGAAAGGTAAATATATTGTAACGGTATTTACCGATGACAAAGAAATTGGTTCCGGTTCGTTCGATTTGAAATAATTTTTTTATGCGTATTGGCATCTTAACGGCCGGCGGCGATTGCCCCGGTATCAATGCAGCCATCAGGGGAGTTGGCAAAACGGCCATTCTCGAATATGGAATGGAGGTGATCGGTATCTCCTCGGGTTTCCTTGGTCTGATCAACGAAGAGTACGTGCAACTGGATGAAAATGTCCTCTCCGGCATTCTGACCCTCGGCGGCACGATCCTCGGAACTTCCAGGGAAAATCCCTTCAAGAAAAACAATACATTCAATGCCATTGATAAACCAAAGCTCATTAAAAAGCATTATCAGGAACTCGGCCTGGATGCATTGGTGTGCATTGGTGGCAACGGTACCCAGCGCACTGCTGCCCAACTTTCAGAAGTCGGACTCAATGTGATCGGCATTCCGAAGACCATTGACAACGATGTATATGGAACCGATGTGACCTTTGGATTTGACTCAGCCCTATGGATCGCTACTGAAGCGATCGACCGGCTACATACCACCGCCAACAGCCACAAACGCATCATGGTCATTGAGGTTATGGGGCATCATGCAGGATGGCTGGCGCTCTATTCCGGCATGGCCAGCGGAGGCGACGTGATCCTGCTTCCTGAAATCAATTTTGATATCCACATGGTTGCCCGGTGCCTGAAAAAAAGGGCCATCAACAAAAAACCCTATTCCATCGTGGTGGTAGCCGAAGGCATTGCAACGCCCAAAGGCGAATCGGCCGCACGCTATGTCGCCAACAACATCAAGGAACTGACCGGCCTGGAAACAAGGGAAACCATACTCGGTTATATCCAGCGCGGAGGCAGCCCTTCGCCGATGGATCGTGTTCTTGCTACCCGCTATGGCGCTTATGCCGTTGAACTGATCGCAATGAAACGATTTGGAGAGATGGTAGCACTCAAGGGGGATGCCGTTACTTCGGTTTCCCTGGCAGATGTTGGTGGTAAATTACGACTTGTTCCCGAAACCCATCCATTGATTGAAAAAGCAAGGCGCATGGGGGTCTGCTTCGGAAAAGAGAGTTGTTAATCCGAGAATTTTATATCCTTGATGTTGAGTTGAAGGTTCACCGAGCCATTCCATTCATTTTCCTCCAGATGATAGCAGATGTTGAACGGGATCTGTTTTTCAATCATGGTGAATTGTTCGCCCTGCTGAAAAGCAATCGCTGAAAATGGTCCCCCGGCGATCTCCGGATGTACCACATTCAGTTTAAGGTGGTTTTTTCCCACGATCCGCGACCCTCCCGCATCCATTACGCCGTTGGTTAAAAACAATGGAGCCATATTCCCCGGTCCGAAAGGGGCAAACTGCTTCAGGATGCTATAAAAGTGCGAACTGATCGCATTCATGGGCAATTTGGTGTCGATATCCAGTACAGGAACCAATTCAATCCCCTGCAACCGATCACACACAAACGCTTCAAAACGGGCTCTGAATTTGTCGAGGTTTTCGGGTTTGAGTGAAAGGCCGGCAGCGAATTTATGCCCGCCAAAATGTTCAAGCAGATCGCTGCAGGCATCCACGGCTTCATAAATGTCAAAATCCCTTACGCTGCGTGCCGAGCCGGTAATCAGTCCGTTTGACAGGGTGAGTACAATGGTTGGCCGGTAATAGGTTTCGGTAAGACGAGATGCCACAATACCGATTACGCCCTTATGCCAGTCGGGATGATAAATCACCGTTGAACGGGCTGATTTCAGTTGTGCATCAGCATCAATCATCCCCAGGGCTTGTTGTGTAGCCTGTGAATCAAGGGTTTTCCGTTCAGTATTGTATGCATTGATCTGTTCGGCCACCCGTTTTGCATCGTCAAGGTTCTTGGTGATGAGTAATCTCACCGAATTCTTTCCGCTTTCAATCCGTCCGGCGGCATTGATCCTTGGCCCGATCATAAACACCAGGTCGGTAATGGTGAGCTCACGGGTAAATACACATCCCCCGAGTCCATCGTCGTTTTTCATCATGGCCGAATAACGCAGCAGCGCTTCCAAACCGGGTCTTGGCTTCGAATTGATCAGTTTAAGTCCGAAATATGCGAGAATGCGGTTTTCGCCGGTGATGTCCACAATGTCTGAAGCAATACTGATCACCACCAGGTCGAGGTACTTGATCAACTGATCAAATGGGATATCGTTGAGTTGTGCATATGCCTGGATCAGTTTAAATCCAATACCGCATCCCGACAATTCCTTATACGGGTATTGACAATCGCTGCGCTTCGGATCAAGAATGGCAGAGGCCAAAGGGATTTCCGATCCCGGGCGGTGATGATCGCAGATAATAAAGTCGATGCCTTTTGTAGTGGCATAGGCCACCTTTTCAACAGACTTGATGCCGCAATCGAGCGCGATGATCAGTTTGACATTGGTTTCAGCAGCATAATCGATGCCCTTGAAAGAGATGCCATATCCCTCATTATCCCTGTCCGGGATATAAAAATCCATCTCTTCATGAAAACTTTGCAGGAAGGTATAAACCAGGGAAACCGCCGAAGTTCCGTCAACATCGTAGTCGCCGTAAACCAAAATCTTTTCCTTTTTGGCGATTGACAAGGAAATACGTGCAATGGCCTTATCCATGTCCTTCATCAGAAAAGGATCATGAAGGTCGGTGAGAGAAGGCCTGAAAAAGGTTTTTGCCTCATCAAATGAAGTCACCCCCCGTTGTACCAACAGATTAGCAAGTGACTTATCAATACCCAGTTTTTTTGATAATTCCTTGATTTTTTCAGGATCTCCCTGCGGTTTTAGCACCCAACACTTATCCATCTTACATTTCTTAGTGCTAAATTATGAATTTTTCCCGTTCCGGCTCCATTTTCAGCAATAAATTCTTCACTTTTAAAATTCCGCATTCTTTGGTGTTCTTGGGAAAGGAATCACATCCCTGATATTGGACATTCCGGTTACAAACAGGATAAGCCGTTCAAAACCAAGGCCGAACCCGGCATGAGGGGCCGTTCCGTACTTACGGGTATCAAGATACCACCAAACATCTCTTTCCGGGATATTCATCTCGTGAATGCGCTGCATTAAAGCTTCAAGGTTCTCTTCACGCTGACTTCCACCGATAATTTCGCCGATCTTGGGAAAGAGCACATCCATGGCCCGAACAGTCCTTCCATCGTCGTTCTGTTTCATATAGAACGCCTTGATATCTTTAGGATAGCCGGTGAGAATAACAGGTTTGCCAAAATGCTTTTCAACCAGATAGCGCTCATGTTCAGCCTGCAGATCGGTTCCCCAGTCAACAGGGAATTCCCATGTTTGTCCCGATGCTTTCAGGATGTCGACGGCTTCCGTGTAAGTCAACCGTTCAAATTTGTCATCAATCACCTGTTTCAGCCTGCCGATCAATTCATTGTCATACATTTTGTTGAGAAACTCCAGGTCGTCGATGCAATGATCGAGGGCATACTGCATAAGGTATTTCAGAAAATCCTCAGCGAGATCCATGTTGTCGTGGATATCGTAAAAGGCCATTTCGGGTTCGATCATCCAGAATTCGGCAAGGTGACGCGGCGTGTTGGAATTTTCGGCGCGGAAAGTGGGGCCGAAAGTATACACCAGCGACAAGGCCATGGCGCCAAGTTCGGCTTCAAGCTGGCCGCTCACGGTAAGTTTGGTCTCTTTTCCGAAAAAATCCTGCGAATAATCAACATGACCATCTGGAAGGAGAGGCGGATTTTTTTCATCCAGTGTAGTCACCCTGAACATTGCTCCGGCACCTTCGGCATCAGAGCCTGTAATGATGGGGGCATGCATATAGTAAAATCCATGGTCGTTGAAATATTTATGAATGGCAAAAGCCATGGCATGCCTGATGCGCAATACAGCGCCAAATGTATTGGTACGCGGCCTGAGATGTGCAATTTCACGGAGAAATTCGAGGGAATGACCTTTCTTCTGCAACGGATAGGTTTCGGGATCGGCAGTTCCATAAACTTCGATTTTCCTGGCCTGAATCTCAACACTTTGTCCCTGTCCCATCGATTCCGTCAGGATTCCCGTCACGGAAATACAACTTCCGGTTGTAATGAGTTTTAACACCTCTTCAGCAAAATTCGCCACTTCGGCAACTATCTGGATATTATGAATGATTGAACCATCATTGATGGTGATGAAATTGATGTTTTTATTCCCTCTTTTTGACCGGACCCAGCCTTTAACCAGTACGTCACTTCCATATTCCTTCGATTCCAGCAAATCGACGATCCTATTCCTTCTTGTGTGTTCCATTGATATGTGTTATTGAAGCCGCAAATTTACTTAAATGTATTTGTTTTCCGGGGGTAAGGATTGGAAATTTCAAAATTTCCAAAAAGGCAGGTGCCTTTGTGCCCTGATTCCATTGCCAAAAAAAATGTGTGGCGCATTGATGCCCCTGAAAAAGTCCTGAGTATCAATATTCGACTGCCGGGCCGAGGAGCTCCATTTTCGGTCGGATGTTTTTATGGCCGCATGATCACCTGCACTTCATTGCCCTGGGTGAGTGTTTTCTTTGCATAGTCATGAACCGCCTGCAAATTCAGCACTTTTACTTTATTTTCAAACCCGGTAAGATAATCAAGCCCGTAAAAATAATAGTCAAACAACATGTTGCCCCACCATTGATTCTCTTTTAGGTCCTCAGCACGTTGTTTGACGAAAAACTCTTTTGCTTTTTGAAGGTCGGGTTCCGACGGACCCTTTTCAACCAATTTTCCAATTTCCCGGTGAACTATTGCGATCAGTTTATCGGCTTTAGCCGGATCGGTATCGAAGCTGACTGTAAAGCGGAAATCAGGTACCGGATTTTTTTCAAGTGTCCAGGATACCCTCACACTGTAGGCCCCGCCTTCATCTTCCCGGATCGACTGTAAATATCGCAATTCGAGGATGTGGCGGATGGCGGCACCCAATAACTTATCGTTGGCAGTGTATTTGCATGAACCGTTCAGGTTGACAAAGATCGAGGTGCGCGGGGTTTTATTTTCGTGTTTGAAATCATTTTTCACCTTGCCTTTGGGCGGATGGATACCATCATCTTTGAAGGTTTCACTGCGTTTAACGGAGGACAATGAAGCCAGATATTTTTCTATCAGTGGTTTTGCCTCCTCAGGGAGGATCTTTCCGACAAAGATGAAGGTGAAGTTGCCCGGATCAGCAAAACGCTGGCTGTATATGGTCTGGAGCTTCTCAAGGCTGACCTTTTCGAGCAGCTTGTAATCTAGCGGAACAGCGCGGGGATTATGGTTGCTCATCATCACATCAACGGTATCGTTCATCGCTGTACGCGGATCGGATGCTGCATTGATATAATTCGACTTCATCTTGTCCATCCAGGTTTTATAGTCTGTTGCATTCCAGCGCGGATTGGTAAAGTAAAGATAGATCAACTGAAGGGTGGTCTCAAGGTCTTTCGGAGAGGTGCGTGCCATCATCACATCCTGATCGTTGGTTAACCCTATGGATACGGTGGCACGTTTGCCTGCCATCAATTTGTTCAGATCGGTCCGGGAGAAACTGCCAATACCCATTTGTGTTACCGCATCGGTGAACAGATCGGCGGAATGCATCAGATCATCTTTCAGAAGAGAGGTGCCGCCGGCAGAAAAGCCACGCACCATCAGTTCATCTTCTTTGATATCCGTTGGTTTAAATACAACATGCAGTCCATTCGACAAGATCCATTCTGTTGTACCAAAAACAGCATTGGCCGAAGTAGTTACAACCGTCCCGGGAACAGGTTCTTTTTCTATTAATTTCTTTCCTGCAAGATTATCAACATAAGGCACTATGTCGGAATTTTTATAGGTATCAAGAACATTTTTGATTTCGGCAAACGATGGCAGGCTGATGCCGGGTTTATCAGGGCCGGTGATGGTGATCACCTGGTTGTCGTTCCTGACATATTTTTTTGTTTCCAGGTTAACTTCATCGAGCATAATGCCGGGGAACATCGCCTGGGTAAAATTATATTCAAACTCAATTCCGGGATTGGGATTATTGGTGAGAAAATACCCGATGGTTGAAGATACCAGTTCACGGTTTTTCCGTTTGTCACGGTCCATATATCGCGATTCATAGTAGCGCATGATATCGGCTTTGGCACGATCAAATTCACTTTGGGTGAAACCATACCGGTTCATCCGTTCCATTTCTGTAAGCAAGGCTGTAAGGGCTTTCAACGATTGGTTGTTGGCGGCCTGGGCCATTCCGGCGAAGGCATCTTTGCTGCGGGTAAACTGGCCATAATATGAGCGGGCAAAGAGGAATGGCGGATTTTCTTTGTTTGCCAGTTCGCTCATGCGCTGGCCGAACATTGTATTGATGAGACTGCGTATAAGCTGAAGCCGCATATACCCGATGTTTTTATCGCTGTCTTTTGTGGCGTTGTGTTTATAAGAAACGTTGACCATGGTGCCGGTAGCTTCTTTGTCGGTAGCCGTACCAATCAGCGGATCGGCATTGTCGGGCAATCCGAATTCCTCCTTTGCCGTAGGATTCTGGGCTTTCGGAATACTTCCAAAGAGTGCTTTTATTTTGGTTTCCATCATGGTTTCATCAAAATCACCCACGACAATAATTGCCTGCAGATCGGGACGATACCACTTTTTATAAAAATTTTTAATGGTTTCATACTTGAAATGGTTGATCACAGCCGTATCACCAATTACATTGCGGAGGGCATACTTTGAGCCCTTGTAAATAATGGGAGCCAGCTGATTGCTCATCCGTTCACTTGCTGATCCGTACATGCGCCACTCTTCACGGATGACGCCCCTCTCAAGATCGATCTCTTCGGGCTCAAATGAGATATAGTTCGACCAGTCGTGCAGGATCAGCAAGGCCGTGTCGATAACCCCTTCACGCAACAGCGGCACATTGGAAAGGTTATACACCGTGCGCTCGAGACCGGTAGAGGCATTGACATTGGTTCCGAATTTAACGCCGATGGTGGCAAGATAATCGAGGATTCCCTTTTTTGGAAAGTTTGCCGTACCGTTAAAGGCCATGTGTTCGGTAAAATGTGCGAGGCCGTTTTGGTCGTCATCTTCCAGGATGGCTCCCACGTTGTGCGCAATGTAGAATTCACCGCGTTTTTCGGGACTTTTATTGACCCGGATAAAATAATGCATGCCATTTTCGAGCACACCGGTTTTTATCTTCGGATCGAGTGGCGGCATTTGTTTCATGTCGTACTGTTGGGCCATGGTGCCCGATGAAATAGAAAGGATAACCGCCAGGAGAATGACAATGTGATGCATGATCTGTTTCATAGGAAGTTTAATTTTCGCTTTAATGTTATGGGAGAATGATTAATAGACTGTTTAAATTTTGGAAATATGCACAAAAAATGATTAAAAAGCAAAACCCCCGGCAAAGTTTAAACAGCCGCAGTGATTTTGCAGGTGGATGATCTGTTACTGATATAAAAACCGCTTGATACTTCGCTTTGGTGTTTTCTCAAACTCAGCAGTCGTGATTTCAAAGTCGGCGACACGTATGTATTTTGGAAGGTGGTGATTCAAATCATGGATGTATTCCTTGAATATCTGAGGAAGGTGTTCGCGGGTACATCCTGCAATTTGCATCGCATCAGCATCTGGATAGATAAGAGCGATAAGCTTGTTCTCCCGCTCAATCACCAGCGATTCCATCACCATGAAACGATTGTTCAGCACTGCTTCAATCTCTTCGGGATAGATGTTTTTGCCAGAAGGCCCGAGGATCATGCTTTTGCTGCGTCCCCTGATGTAAATGTTCCCTTTACGGTCGATCACACCAAGGTCGCCCGTGTGAAGCCATCCCGACGCGTCGATAACAGCTTTGGTGGCCTCCTCATTCTTATAATAACCCAGCATTACATGGTTGCCACGCAGCAGGATTTCGCCCGACTGGTGGTATGGATGCTCCGAATCGATCTTCACTTCGAGTTCGTCGACCACACGTCCGGATGCACCAAGTTGTGTTGTTATCCACGAGGCATAAGAGATTAGCGGGCCACATTCGGTCATGCCATAACCTACCGTAAACGGGAAATTCATCTTTTTAAAAAACCGTTCGGCCTGGGCATTGAAGGGAGCGCCTCCGATTACCAGCTCGCGGAAATTACCGCCGAACACATCCACCATCTTCTTCCTGATTTTTTTATAAATGAGTTTGTTGATCAGCGGGATGTTTGTCAGAATCTTTATAGCCGGTTTGCGCAGTGCCGGAAGAATCTGCGCTTTGTATATTTTTTCAATCACCAGTGGTACCGACAGGATCAGCGCAGGGCGGATCTCCTGAAATGCCTGCATGATGATCTTGGGTGAAGGTGTTTTGGTCAAAAAGGTGATGTCGCAACCCAGTGTGAATGGGAAAAGGAATTCAAATGCACAGCCATAGGTATGGGCCAGTGGTAAAAAGGAGAGAATTTTATCCCGCGGATTCAACGGCATGTTGCGATGAGCATAAAGGATATTCCCCAGAATACTCTTATGCTGGAGAACCACACCTTTGGAGAACCCTGTCGTGCCTGATGTATAGCTGATCACTGCAATATCATCGGGATGAGATGCGGGGAAACAGATTTGCTCAGGAGAAATAGATGATGCTGCATCCGGCGTGCGGTCTGCCGGCCTGTCAGGAAGGACTCCTGGCTTTTCCGGTTCGGTGTTGCGGGTAAACAGGATGGAATCATCCTGGATTTTCAGGATTTGCTTCAGCAGGGGCATGGCTTGCGGATCCAGATCCTTGAAGATCGTTTCTTCTGCATACAGGAGGAGCGAATCGGAGTGGGTTACGATGTAGTGGACATCGGCCGGCTTGAAATCGGGAAGAATGGGAACTATTACTGCACCATAAGTTACTGTTGCCAGATAGATCATACCCCAATGGGCTGAATTCTTACCTAACAGCGCAATATGATCCCCCTTCTGAATACCGGCTGCCCGGAACTGGTCATGTACCTTTACAACTCGTTCACCAACAGCCTTGTAAGTAAAAGCCTCTCCACCGTAATCAGAAAGCGCCGTGAGATTCCAGTTATCGCGGATAGCAGTTTCGAAAACAGCGATCAGGTTTGTAGATTTAGAATTCATAAATCATGGAGTTTGAAGTCCACTAAGTTCCGAAAATTTCTGATTACCCGAGGCTTTTTAAATAAAAATAATTGATTGATCAACTTTATCCCAGTAATGAGAATGAAACATAATCCCATCAAAAGCAAACGATTAAATATAATTGAACAGGCATAACCTTAAATGCATGAAATACAATATTCCCGAAGTGCATCATCATCACTCACTGCGTCTGCAAGGATATGATTATTCAGGCGAGGGATTATATTTTATTACAATTTGCACCAAAGACCGGCAGAATTCATTCGGAAAGATTTCCCAAAGAGGAAATGATCCTTGATGAAATCGGCAATACTGCTGAAATGATGTTAGAGGAAGTATCCAAACATTTTGGCCATACAATGGTTGCTGAACATGTTGTTATGCCAAACCATGTTCATTTAATATTGGTGTTAAAGGATATACGCAAATTCGTCGGTGATGGCGAAATGATGGTTGACGGGATAAGGCTTGATGT
>CAIYES010000440.1 GCA_903925275.1 uncultured Bacteroidales bacterium | reverse complement strand
TACATGGTCTCCTACTGATTACGGTGCACAGATAATTCCAAGTTATGTCCTTCAGATGGATAAACAGGGTAACAATTTCGCCTCTGCTACTGCGTTGGGAGCTATCAATACCGTGGGTGAGTATTCAATTCTTACCTACGACCTGAACAGCAAACTGCTAACAATGTTATTTGATCCGAAGGTTATGGAAGCTCTTCCAATGGAGTTCCGTATCATGACCATCGTCAAGGATAAGGATGGTCTTACCCTTGATTCCATCAAACCTGTTTATTCGGCAGTGGTTTCACAGTCCATCACACCTTTTTATGCCCCGATTATTTATCCGTTATTGGGGGTTCCGGGAAGCTACCAGGGGTGGAATCCTGCTGACTCTACTACGGTAATCGCCTCTTTGAAATCAGATGGAAAATATGAAGGTTATGCATATTTCCCTGATGCAAATACAGAGTTTAAATTTACGCAAGGCCCAAGCTGGGACAACAACTGGGGTGATACCGGAGCCAATGGAACCCTCGACAAAGGCGGTGATAATATTAAAGCTGCCGATCCAGGATACTATAAGCTCAATGTTGACCTCGTGGGGTTGACCTATACTTCGCTTAAAACCACATGGGGTGTTATCGGAAGCGCCACACCCGGAGCCTGGGATTCAGATACGCCAATGACGTATGATCCTGTGAATAAAGTCTGGACTGTAACCGTTGCGCTGACTGCTGCTGAAATTAAATTCCGTGCCAATGGCGGATGGGATCTTAATTACGGCGACGACGGAGCAAATGGTTCACTCGAAGCAGGAGGCGCCAACATTAAGGTACCTGCTGACGGAAACTATACCATTACACTTAACCTGAGTAATCCTGTTTACAAGTATAAGCTTGATAAGAATTAATAGGATAACGCTCTATTAAAAAAGAAGCTGTCTCAACGGGCAGCTTCTTTTTTTTTAACCTTATACCGGTTTGAGTCAAATCAATCCCAGGAGAATAGTCCTGTACTTGCCGGGCAAGCGCTGAAAATTTTCCAGGACCTTTATGATATAAAGCGCCATCGGATCTGCAATTACACACACAATCACCGGCCAGAAAATTCTCATGGGGGAAGGCGGGCTTAGGAAGACTAATGGTTACCCTGAAATATATCTTTATTCCTGGTACAAAATCATGGCTGAATAAGGGGCTGCAGTTACTGCGCCTGAACAGCTCTTACTGGAATCTTTGAACTGGTAGCTTTCAAGAGCCGTTTTCCACTTGCCCCCGGGAAGGATGATCTTCTTTTCGAGTTCTGAACCATTGAAGATAACGATGATCTGTTGCCATGGATCATTGTTGGCATGATCTTTCAATTGATAAGCAATGAGTTGCGAATCATTTGTTTGTAAGAAAAACAAATGCTTCTGAATCATTTCATTGGTTGGCATTCTGAAAGCAGGATGTGCTTTCCGAAGGGCTATTGCATCATGATAGTAAGCAACCTGTTCCTTATTTTTAAATTTCCAATCCCAGTTGATCTGGTTTACTGAATCGGGTTTATTAAATGAATTATCTGCTCCGCCTTTCGTTCTTTTCATCTCAACGCCGGCATGTAAAAACGGGATTCCCTGTGAAGTCAGGACAATGGTATTGGCAAGTTTGTCCATTCTTTCAATATCTGCTTCAGAAGCATCCGGACGCGACACCTTTAATTTGTCGTATAAGGTATGATTGTCGTGGCATGAAACATAGTTGATTACTTCGCCCGGGTTTTTTGTGTATGGTTTCTTGGAGTAGTTAACCTTGGAATAATCAATTTGCGGGTGTGTTCCCGCTGCAACAATACCGAATTTAACCGACTCGCTCATTTCTTTAGCCCCGCTGGCAAAACCAGTGCCCTTCTCCTCAAATACGCTTCCTTTAATTGCATCGCGGATATCATCACTGAAAACCGCCACCCCGTTCATTTTTTTTGCATTCATTTTCAAAGCCCGGAAGGTTTCCGGCAAAGGTGAATCTCCTGAAGTCCAGCCTTCTCCATAGATAATGATGGAAGGATCAAGGGCATGTAGTGCTTTGGATACCTCATCCATGGTTTCCATATCATGAATGGCCATCAGGTCAAAACGAAAACCATCCACATGGTACTCCTTCACCCAGTATGTTACCGACTCAATGATGAATTTCCGGAACATTGTGCGATCGGAGGCAGTCTCGTTGCCACAGCCTGAAGCATTGCTGTATTTTCCATCCTTTTCCCATTGCCGGTAATAATAACCCGGAACCAGTTGGTCAAAATTTGAGTTGTTCGTAAGGCCTGTATGATTGTAAACCACATCCATTACCACCCGAAGTCCTTTCCGATGCAGGGCCTGAACCATTTTCTTGAATTCCAGTATACGAACCTTTCCATCTTCCGGGTTTGTTGAATAGGAACCCTCCGGTGTGTTGAAATTTTGAGGGTCATACCCCCAATTATATTGAGGAACATTTAATTTTGTCTCATCAACAGAGCAAAAATCGAAGGCCGGAAGCAGGTGTACATGGGTGACTCCCAGTTCGGCTATGTGATCAATTCCGGTACTTTGCCCCTGGTTGTTTTTGGTTCCTGTTTCTGTAAGTCCCAGAAATTTACCTTTATTTTTAATTCCGGAATTGGCTGCCATGGAGAGGTCACGGACATGAATCTCATAAAGGATTGCATCCACCGGTTGTTTCATGGCAGGCGAGTGATCGTTTTCCCAGCCTGATGGATTTGTTTCATTCAAGTCGATGATCTGGCCACGTTTCCCGTTAACACCAACTGCTTTGGCATATGGATCGGGGTTTTCATCATTCCATTTTCCATTGATCATTGCCTGGAAAGTATAATAGCTGTCCTTCCGGTCTCCCGGTAACTCCGCCTTCCATACTCCGTGTGCATCTTTCTGGCAATCTATCTCTTCCAGCAGATCATTGCCTGTGGAGGTCTTGTATAGCCTCAACTTCATTTCCTGTGCCGGAGGAGACCATACCTTCAGTATGGTTGCCGATTTGGAATAGGTTACACCCAGATCATTCCTGTCGTAAGCAGGATAATTTATATACGGATCATAGGCCAGTGATTTTGAGATGATCGTTGCCTTTGCAGGCAGTGTCTGCGAGAGCAGATTTGATTTAAACGAAAACAGGACTCCCGAAAGGAAAAGAACAAAAATCATATTGGTTTTCATCGTGCGTTGTTTTAATTTCTTGCCGGTGCAAAATTGTGATTAATCAATTGATCCGCACTGAAGGGACTTGCCGGGTACCAGTCTTTGTGAAATAATACCGAACAAACAAGGTGAATCGGAATAAGATGTTTGTCAGTTTGCAATTATTTCAAATGAATTTCCTTCAAGGCTCAGACTTACTTTTCCTTTTTCAACTGAGATTTTATTGCCAAACTGTGCAGTAAATATCGACTCCTTATAACGGTCTGGCAGTTCAAATTCAATCTTACGGGCCGATCTGTCTTTGTTGAAAATTACAATGGCCGCTTTGTCAAAGTATGAACGGAGATAAACATAAACCTTTTCGTTGATCCGCAGGGGTGTATAGTCGCCATAAACAAGGGAAAGGTTGTTTTTTCTGAGTTGAGCCAGTTGTGAAGTTATCAGTTTAAGGTGCTGCTCGTTTTTGTTCAGGCTGTCGAACTTCATCATGCGGCGGTTGTCGGGATCACCGGCACCTGCCATGCCAAATTCATCACCGTAATAGATAATTGGAATCCCCGGGATCGTCATGTTAAAAGCTTCCATCATAGCCAGTTTCCGGTACCCCACTGTATCCTTCACCTGGATGTCGCGTTTCCAGCCTGCTTCGGCGGCATCCTCGGTGAAACTGAGCGCACCGCTTGCATAGGAAATAAACCTTGCCATATCCTGATTTCCTGTGATGTTACCCATCAGGTTATGTTCGCCGAAATAGCTGAAGCTCTGTTGCAGCGAATAATTCAGGTCGCGAAAAGAGCTGTTATCCAGAACGAAAGCTGATTTGGCATCCCAGTAGAGGTTGAATTCGAACTGTGCATCCAGCATCCCCGGATTGATATAACTCCCAATCAGCTCGCGGCTTCCGAAGGTTTCACCGATCTGGTATACACTTCGGTTTTCGGGAATCACCACTTGCTGGGTGAGTTTCTGATTCAGCATTCGCCAGTAGTTTTCGGGTACATGTTTCGCAGCATCGTGACGAAAACCGTCAAATTTATATTCTTTGATCCAAAATGCTGCTGAATCGGAAACCATAGCAGCCACTTCAGGCTTGGTAAGGTCAAAGGTGGGCAGGAAGATATCAAACCAGGTAGTAAGCCGGTTTTCATCGAACATGCGGATGTTTTTACGTTTTCCGGGCAAGTCGATGGCTGTGATCCAGTCGGGATGTTGCCTGAGTACCGGATATGACTCGTGAACATGGTGAGAAACAAAATCCAGAATTACATTAATTCCCTGACTGTGTGCTAATTCAATCAACTTGTGTAGCTCCTCAGGAGTTCCGAACCGGGTATCAACGGTTGTCAGGGTGATGGGCCAATAGCCGTGATAGCCTGAAAATTTACGGTGCGGTGCCGGATATTCAACAAAACCCTCCAGCGGATTTTGCGTAATCGGTGAAATCCACAGCGTATTTATACCAAGTTTGTTAAAATAACCATCTTCGAGCTTCCCGATGATCCCTGCAAGGTCGCCTCCCATGTAATTCACTTTGCGATCGATGTCTTTGTCTTTCAAAGGCGCATCATTTCCCGGTGAGCCGTTTTTAAACCGGTCGACCATCAGGAAATACATCACCATCGCTTCCCTGTCGGAACGGGTGAGGTTTTTAGGATCGGTAAGCACTTTGCCATCTTGCAACGGAATCAGGATTTCATTTGAAATACCCACATTGTTAAACGCGTAAACCCGGATAAAGCTGCGGTCGGATTCTTTGGCTTTGCGCGGAATTTCAATCGTGATGCCTGCACTGTCCTTTTTCCAGAATTTCTTATCAAGCAAATAATTTTGCCAGAATACAAAAATTGTATCGGCGTTGTTTTTCAACCCAAGTGTGACTTTTCGTCCATCGGCCTTTTTTGAAAACAGCGTCGGTAATCCGTTCGGGTTGATATTTCCAAGGGTAAGCAGCGAATTGTAGCCACCGTTGTTGTTCGATACCGAATCGCGACTATCGGGATCGGATTTCAATTTACCGTCAAGTACCAGCTTATATTGATATTTCCCTGGAAAAAGGTGAAGGTCGATATTCCACTTGCCGTCTTTCTGGAACAAGTAACCGGTCGAAGGATTCCAATCGTTCATTTGTCCGGAAACCTGCACCCTTTTATACTTCTTGTTCTTCGGGTCAAAGGTAAAGCGGTAATGTATTTTGGTCGATTTTTCGAGCAACAGCGAATAGGAGAACCCTTTTGACCATATTTTCAATACAGAAAGTTTTGGAAAATCCCTTTCAGCCGGTTTGATGACCAATCTGGTCGAATCCGCAGAGATGGCTCCTATTAGCGATTTATCCAACTCAAGTGAATCGATCTGCTTTGGTTTTACCAGGTAATCAGCCAGTTCAATTATGGTTGAATCGGCATTGATAAGGATGGGGGCCGTCAGTTTGAGCATTTGCGGCTCTTTGGCAACGGGTATGTCATTGTTCGACGAGCAGCTCCATAAGACCAATGACAGGCCGGCTGCGAGGATGAAAAGGTGTTTAAGGTTCATTTTTTTTGTTTTAGTCCTTGTGTTCAATGGTGTTCTTCTATTATGCCTTTTGTCGTGATAAATGTTATCTGTTACGACCATCATTAAAAAGCCTGGATGACCTGTGTTCGTTTAATTTCTTCATCATTCTTCAGCGTCAGGATGTATTGACCGGCTGGTTTTTTATGATGGTACTCAATTACATTGTCTTTGGTGGAAACTGAACCTGAATATATTGTTTCCACTGTTCGGCCTGCCATGTCAACGAGCGTTACTTCAATTTTTGAACCGATGGGGGCTGAAAACGGGATCATGGTACGACCATGAAAAGGGTTTGGTTGGGTTGGTCCAAGCCTGAAATCCTGATGTTGTGGTGTTTCATTCAAACCACTGGTATAAGGAAAGAACTGGATCAGCGGAAGTCGCACATGCCCTTTCCAATTGCCCCAGCTATGCCCTTCATGCCACTCCTGAAATTGATAGTTGTACCCTTTTGTCTGTAAAATATCACGAAAATCGTGAACCATCGGAATCAGGATATCGATGTCGTAAGTGCCGATATCGATGTAGAGTGTCAAATCCAGCTTCGGGCCGGTTGAAAAAGTTGTGCTGATAACAGTTTGTACATCGCTCGACTGGGCTGATATTTTTCCGAATTGTTCCGGGTGTTTCATGCCGATGTACAGCGATATGTTACCTCCGTCGGAAGCGCCCGCCATGGCTCGTTTCGAAGGATTTTTACTTGTTTTGTACCTTGCATCGATCACCGGCATCAACTCGCTGATAATGAAATCGGTGAACAGATCAATTTTACTGCCGGCATATTCAGCAGTGCGATCTACCGGAGGGACAAATACAGCAACGACGGGCGATATAAGGTGTTCAGCAATCAGGTAATCGAGGATATTGTTGGCTTTGCACAGGCCTATGTATTCCAGTCCGTCGTGAAACAGGATTACAGGGTATTCCTCACTTCCTGAAGGATATCCCGGCGGAAGATAAATCCGTACTTGTCGGGAGTTGCCCAAATTCGAACTGTGAAATGTCGTATCCCTGATGATTCCATGGGGGATGGTATCATAATAGCTGATTTCAGGCGGAACAATATATGCCGGCATCTTCAATTCCGAATTCGGACCATATCCGCCGATACAGGTATTCTGGTTTTTTGGATCCAATATCCAGTTGGAGCCATTGATGACGAATTTATAGTCGAGTCGTGCATCAGCTTCATAGCTGGTCGTATAGTACCAAAAAGTCGATCCGCTGATGTTGGTGAATATTTTATCGGGATTCCATGAGGTGGCATCACCCGCCATGGCCATAGATTGTGCCGGAGCATTATAGACAAAGTGAACCACTGTATCATCCTCGATAAATGGGAAAGCATGACCTGAATTCATGAAACTGTCAGCAACTGCCTGGCGTTGCGGTTCCGGCAATGATTTTAAATGGCTGATGAATTGCGTGAAGGTCTGTCCCACAATCCGGGTCACAAATACAGCGAAGAGGAAAAGGAAAAACGCTTTTTTCATATTCAGGTTGACAAGGGTTCTGATTTTTTCTTATCCGAAACGAATAACCATAATGCCGCAGAAACAGCCAGCGAAGTACCGCTGATTATAAAAATTAATCCTTTATCGGCAGCATGTTTAATGACCGATCCTATCACCGAACTGGCGATGAGTTGAGGCAATACGACCGAAAGGTTGAATATCCCCATGAAAAATCCCATGCGGTGTTTGTCCACTTTTTCCGACATGATGGCAAAAGGCAGGCTTACAACTGCTGCCCAGCCCAGTGTCAGAATGCACATCATGGCATAGAGCAATATGGCGCTCTTGGCAAATAATACGATCCCGAAGTAACCAAGTGACATAATGGCAACCATGAGGGCATGGGTTCTGACGCGCCCCAGTTTTTTAGCCAGCGGTTCCAGCATGAATGCGGGCCAGATAGCGCCTACAGCATTCAGGATAAAGAATGACCAACCAATCATTTGCCCAAGTCGTAAATTTCTGTCGGCCAATGACATATCAGGCAATGCCGGAAACTTTTGTTCAAGGAAGGCAAACATGTAAACAAACATGGTTTGGATGCCTAACCATGAAAATGCATGGGCAAAATAGATCCGGTAAAGCTGATTGTAATTTAGTAAATTGATTTTCAGTCCATTGGATATTTTCTTTCCGAATAATATAAAGGCAGCCCATGAATTGAAATTAACCTGGATCCAGTTCGAAAACCTGTTCCACGACAATCCTGATCCTGCTTTCTTTAATTTTCCGCTTTCCTCACGGAGATACCTTGGTTCTTCGATGAACAACAGCGGACCAATAGAAAATATCAAGACGATAATTACACCGGAATAAATCAGAAAATAGTTACCGATCAGGGCTCCCATCAGGTAAGCGCCACTTCCGAAAAGGTTTGATATCGATTGCATCCAGGTATAGCCCTTGGTACGTGGCTGACCATCGGGAGTGACATCGGCAATGATCGACCGGGTAGGGTTGAAGCTGATGTTAATTGATAGATCGAGCGTGAGTGCCACAGTAATTGCCACGGCCATTACACTGGCAATTCCGAAGAAGTTGCTGATTTTATCAATGTTGGGCAAGGCAAAGATCATCAGTGCCGCCAGAATTCCTCCGATGATGATAAACGGTTTTCTCCTGCCACCCCAAAACCAGGCTTTATCGCTGATCAACCCGATGATGGGTTGCCCTAAGATTCCGGCAATGGGTCCGGCTGCCCAAACAATTCCAATCTGGTCTATCTCAAGGTTGTACTTTGTTCTGAGAATCCAGCTTAAAACGGCTATCTGGATCGACAAGGCAAATCCCATCGCAGTGCTGGGCAAGCCGAGAATAATGTAGAAAATGTTTGAAAGGTTCTTCTGGATTTTTAACATACTTGTAGGATTTCGGATTTATGTAAGTTCGTTTGCAGGCGCTCAAAATTTTGTCTCACCGCAATGATTTCACTATTTAAGTTCCACAATCATTGCAGTCTTCCCCGGAACGATCAGCTTTGCCAAATCCTCTACCGGGGTTCCCGTGATAATGTCGGTTCCCGACTTGTATTTTTTCAGTACTTCGTCATATCGCCCGGTTTCAATCGTCTTTGTTTCTTCATTGTTGTTCATGATCACCATCACAGCCTCCTTTTCATTGTACCGGAAATAGGTATAAATGCCATCGCGGGGAATAAAATGCAGAAATTTGCCTGTATGGATAACATCTTGTTTTTTACGCCATTCCAACAATTTATGCAGATAATTGTACATGTCATTTTCATTATTGGTACGACCCTCGGGGATAAATGCATTGCGGTCATCGCCGAACCATCCACCGGGAAAATCCTTGCGTTTATTTCCATCACCGTTATAATCACCGGAGGTCATAAGTACCTCTGTTCCGTAGTACAATTCAGGAATCCCGCGGGTTGTGAGCACAAAGGCCATCGCCATTTTGAGTTTCCGGATGTCGTTCTTCTGGGTATCGAGGTAGCGGTTCACATCGTGATTATCGGCAAAAACCACAATATTCGATGGATCTGCGTAGGAAAAATCCTGTGAAAGGACATCATAAAGCCTGAGGATCCCGGTGTTCCAGCCTTCCGGTTCGTTAAATGCTTTATTGAGTGCATCATAGAGAGGGAAATCGAACACAGAAGGGAGCCATGAATTGTAATGGTCTTTGTTCAGGGCATTTTTTTGCCAGTAGGCAACCGAAGCGGGGTTGTTCATCCAGCATTCGCCCACCATGTTGAAATTCGGGTACTCTGTGGTTATCTGTTTGCCCCATTCCGCTGTCATTTCCTTAAATGAATAGGGGTGTGTATCCTGCCTGATACCATCTAATCCTGCATATTCGATCCACCAGATGCTGTTCTGGATCAGGTAATTTTTCACAAACGGATTGCGTTGGTTAAGGTCGGGCATCGTATTGTCAAACCAACCACAAACGAACTGTTTGCTGTCGGCAGCCGATGCATAAGGATCAGTTGATGTGCCTGCCCGGTAGTTGGTCCTGGTGAACACTGGCCATTCATTTACCCAGTCGGGCGATGGCAGATCCTTCATCCACCAGTGTTCACTGCCACAATGGTTGAACACCATGTCCATGACCAGTTTCATGCCGCGCTGATGGATCGCCTCTCCGAGTTTTTGATAATCTTCGTTGGTACCATACCGTGGATCGACTTTATAATAATCGGTGATTGAATATCCGTGATAAGAATATTTTGGCTGGTTGTTTTCCAGCAATGGGTTGATCCAAACGGCCGTCACACCAAACTCTTTAATATAGTCAAGGTGATTGGCAATTCCTTTAATATCACCACCATGACGCCCGTCAGGATTATTCCGGTTCACAACTTCAGCCATCCCGGCAACATCATCATTTGATTTATCCCCGTTTGAAAAACGATCAGGCATCAACAGGTAGATCACATCCGATGCTGAAAATCCTTTACGATCGGCTGAACCTTGCTTCCTGGCTTTCAGTTCGTAAAGGTATTTCCCGACAATTTTATCCTTTGATTTAAAAAGGATTGTTGTGGTTACCTGTGAGGCAGCTGCATTGATGGTTATGTCCAGGAACAGATAGTTCGGATTGGCGACTTTGTTGATTTTTTTAATTACAAAACCCGGATGATCAACCGAAATGCTTGCCGTTGAAATGTTCTTACCATAAACCAGGAGCTGCAGATTATTATTTTTAAATCCGGTCCACCAAAATGGAGGCTCAATGCGGGAAAGAGCCACCTCCTGCGAAAAAATGGTCAGCGGAAAAATCAGCAGGAAAATCAGCGTTAATCGATGCATAGAAAAATTAATAATTAATAATTAATAATTATT
>CAIYES010000439.1 GCA_903925275.1 uncultured Bacteroidales bacterium | reverse complement strand
ATGAGCCATGAATTGCGTACTCCCATGAATTCAATACTTGGATTTGCCCAGTTAATGGAGATGGGCGATCTAATAGCATCGCACAAAAAGGGGGTAAATCATATTCTGACCAGCGGAAAGCATCTGCTCCGCCTGATCAACGAAGTTTTAGACATTTCGGGCATCGAATCAGGACGGGTTTCGCTTTCGATTGTTCCTGTTGCGTTAGACAGAATTATCAGGGAAACAATTGACATCGTTCATCCATCGGCCAATGCAAGGCATATAAAACTTGAACTGACAAGTGCGGATCATAAACTGCTTTTTGTGAAAGCCGACCATCATCGCTTACGGCAGGTGCTGCTGAATTTAGTCAGCAATGCTGTAAAATACAATCGTGAAGGTGGTTCAGTCATGATCAAAACCGAATTACAGCACGCAATAGCCCCGGCCATTTCATTTGTAAGAATATCGGTTAGCGACACAGGTCCCGGAATCAGTACTGAATTTATCGGCAAACTATTTCTGCCGTTCGAACGGATCGGAGCCGAGAAAACCGAAATTGAAGGCACAGGACTTGGACTCATGGTCGTTAAAAGTCTGATAGGTGCCATGGGCGGACGTGTCGGAGTTGAAAGCGTGCCATGTGAGGGAAGTACCTTCTGGATCGAATTGCCGCATGTCGAGGATCACAAAACAGGCAACAGGCAGCAGGCAATAGGCAATGGGCAGGAGACTATACCGGCGAATGAAAAAGCCGGAACCATCCTCTACATCGAAGACAATGCATCCAATACGGAATTGGTGGAGCAAATCCTGATTTCTCAACGTTCAACCATTCACCTGGTGTGCACTACAAGAGGAGCACAGGCAGTTTCACTGGCCATCAAATACACGCCTGATTTAATTCTTCTTGATCTCGATTTGCCGGATATACAGGGTTTCGACGTGCTCAGACTTCTGCAGGCGGAAGAAAAAACAAAGGAAATTCCGGTTGTCGTAATCAGCGCCGATGCGATGCCTCCCCAGATTGAAAAACTGATGAAAGCTGGATCAAAAGGTTATTTAATCAAACCGATTGACATCAGGGCTTTTCTGCAGATGGTGGATAAGTGGGTGGGGAGCGAAAAAATACGCTCTGTATTGTGCTGATTATGATGTCAATATGAGTTGCTCCTGAAACTTTTTTTCATCGCTAAGTAGGCGCGGAAGAATCAATGTATCGGCAAGGGTTACCGGAAATTAATACATTGAAATAAGTATTTCCGATACCGGCATCGGGATGCCGAAGGAATTTATCAGCAAGTTGTTCCAGCTCAATTTAAAAACCGGGCGTAAAGGCACGGAAGGTGAACCCAGTTCAGGCCTCGGTTTGATCATCTGCAAAGAGTTCATTGAAAAACATGACGGAAAGTTATGGGTGGAGAGTGAAGAGGGAAAAGGAAGTGTTTTTTTTTTCACTGTTCCCCAAAAGAATCTCCGTTCGTAATGCCGGTTAGTATATTTTGTGTCCTTTATTTGGCCTGGGTTTGAGTTTTTCTTTATTGTTAAAAATTTCTTTACCAATAAGAGTCTGTTTAAATTTGTTTTAAATCCTTGTAAGGATTTAAGGTGGAGAGATAAACAGGAAGAGATGCATCATTCCGCTTGATCCGAAAATGGTTTTTATTTCATTATTCAACCCTTTCAGGGCTGGGTTTTTACGCTGTTTCTTATCCATTGGTTTCACCTGCGATTATTAAAAAAATTGATAGATCACCTTTATACCAAATAATGAGAATAAAACATAATCCCATCAAAAGCAAACGATTAAAAATAATTGAACAGGCATAACCTTTAATGCATGAAATCAAAGGTTCCCGATGTTAACCATCCTCACTCACTGCGTCTGCAAGGATATGATTATTCAGGCGATGGATTATATTTTATTCAATTTGTACCAAAAACCGGCAGCCTTCATTCGGAAAGATTTCTCAAGGGAAAATGATCCTTGATGAAATCGGCATTACTGCTGAAATGATGTTGGAGGAAATATCCAGACATTTTGGCCATGCAATGGTTGCTGAACATGTTGTTATGCCT
>CAIYES010000438.1 GCA_903925275.1 uncultured Bacteroidales bacterium | reverse complement strand
CCTATTGCCTATTGCCTACTGCCTATTGCCTATTGCCTATTGCCTATTGCCTATTGCCTATTGCCTACTGCCTATTGCCTACTGCCTCCAAGTTTTTGTAAATCCCCAGAATCTCTCCATAATATACCATGTGAAAATCCCGCAAGGGATAATATCTTTTGATGACCACCGGATCAAGTGTATTGGGATTAAGGAGGTGTTTGTGAACAATCCTGCATTCATAATGGTACGAAGATTCTGAAATAAAATGAGATTGAGCTTTCAGGCACTTTTCAACATGGAAGTTGCAAGCTTTTACCTTATCGGTATCCCTGCCCGATCGGGTGCCGCAAAGAGTTAGTTCCTTATGATTCTCAACAGGTAAAATACAGACGGAGAAGTCTTTGATTGATTCCATCAATCTGAAAGTATGACGCGTCGGCCTGACAAGTACGGTCATGATTTGTTTATGCCAGATATAACCCAAGGTAGCCCAGCCGATAGTCATAGGGTTTGGTGGGTCACCGGCGACAAGCAGAATTCCGTCCCCATCTAATTTGTCGAGTGTTTCTCGATATACATCGAAAAAATCGATCTCTTTTCGCATAATTAGCTATTTTTGAGCCTCAAAATTAATCCTATTCCTTAATCCCGCTGAACTATGAGCTGTAAAATTTTCAACTTTCTCCTTCCTGTTTTTCTCATCTCATTCCAAATCATCGGATTGGCCCAGGTCGAAAAGAAATCCATCACGCTTGAGGATATCTATAAAAACCGTAAATTCTCTTCAAAAGGGGTTCCCAGGCTGCAGTCTATGAACGATGGAGAACACTACTGTCAGTTGAAAAAAGATAGTCTGAATATATATGATTATAAAACAGGACAATATGCAGGCAATATCGTGACTTCGGAAAAACTGATTCCTGCCGGAGATACTGCTCCAATACCGATGAACGGCTTTGTATTCAGCAACGATGAGACAAAAATCCTCCTTTCAACAGATGAGGAAGCGATATACCGCAGATCGTCAAAAGCCACTTATTATATATATGATTTGAATACCCATAAGTTGTTTCCCCTGTCAAATAATGGCAAACAACGTCTGGCCACCTTTTCGCCCGATGGATCGAAAGTGGCATTTGTACGCGATAATGATCTCTTTTTTACCGACATCACTCCCGACAACCAGGATCCCAAATCCCGCGCAGAAACCCAAATAACCAAAGATGGCAAGATCAATGAAATCATAAATGGTGCTTCTGACTGGGTTTATGAGGAGGAATTTGAGTTTTCAAAAGCGTTTGACTGGTCGCCTGATGGTAAACGGATTGCATTCTACCGTTTCGATGAAAGCAAAGTGAAAGAATACCAGTTGACCTACTATGGTGACCTTTATCCGGAACAGTACAAATATAAATATCCCAAACCCGGAGAAGATAACTCAATCATTGGCATTTATATATATGAATTGGAGTCGAAAAAAATCACTTCCGTGGATATTGGTCAGGAAACTGATATTTATATTCCCAGGATCCTGTGGACAGAAGATGCCAACACCCTGGCGCTTTACCGGATGAACCGCCTTCAGAACAAACTTGAACTGCTGTTGGCAGATGCCTCAACGGGAAACACGAAAGTGGTTTATTCGGAGGAGAATAAATATTACATCGAGATCAATGATCATTGGTATTTTATGAAAAACAACAAGGAGTTCCTGTTGTCTAGCGAAAAAGATGGTTACAGGCACTTGTACCTGTATGATATCACCGGGAAACTCATTTGCCAGCTGACCAAAGGCAACTGGGAGGTGCTGGATGTTTTGGGAGTGGATGAAAAAAAGGGGATGGTATATTATTCCTCCACGGAAACTTCGCCAATGGATAAAGATATCCGGGCAGTCAGCCTGGATGGCAAAAAAATGGTAAAACTGAATTCCCGTGCGGGGGGAAATTCTGTTGATTTCAACAAAACCTTTACGTATTATGTTGGAAAATGGTCAGATATCAATACCCCGTCGTACAGTGCGGTGTATAAATCAAACGGAGATGAAGTGCGGATGCTTCAGGACAATGCCAAGCTCAGGGAAACGATGGTTGTGCACCAATTCAGCAAGGCTGAGTTTTTCACCTTTACTACCACCGACGGAATTGAGCTGAATGGCTGGATGTTGAAACCCCCCGATTTTGACTCTGCTAAGAGATACCCGGTACTCTTTACGATATATGGAGGGCCGGGTGTACAAACAGTCAATAACAGCTGGGGCACTGTTTCGTCATGGAATCAGCTTTGGGCACAACATGGAATTATTGTAGTCTCTGTTGATAACCGGGGAACAGGTGGCAGGGGAGAAGCGTTCAAAAAATGCACCTATCTGCAACTAGGAAAATATGAAACGAGCGATCAGATTGAGGCTGCAAAGTACCTTGGAACGCTTGGTTATGTTGATAAAACACGCATCGGGATGTGGGGTTGGAGCTTTGGTGGTTATCTTACCCTTTCATGTCTGACCAAGGGAGCTGACTATTTCAGTTTCGGAATTGCTGTTGCATCCGTGACTAACTGGAAATATTATGACAATATCTACACCGAGCGCTTTATGCGCACCCCGAAAGAGAACAAAGAGGGATATGAAGACAATTCGCCGGTAAACTTTGCTGCCAAACTCAAAGGTAAGTTATTGATTATATGCGGTATGGCCGATGATAATGTTCATCCTCAGAATACGTACGACATGGTATCGGCTTTAGTCGGAGCCGACAAGCAGTTCGAGTCACAATTCTATCCGAACAGCAACCATGGGATCTCCACGGGAAAAAACACAAGCTGGCACTTATACAAGCGGATGACTGACTATATTTTTGAGAAACTCTAGGAATTACGAGTGACGAGTGACGAATGACGAGTGACGAATGACGAGTGACGAATGACGTGTGACGAGTGACGAATGACGAGTGAAGGAACAGATCAATGGATGCCAGTATTAATAGTTAAACCTTTCGTCCCTATATAAAATATTAAAATCACCCAATAAAAAAAATTATCCTATTTTTTGTGATTTCCATGATCGCCGGGAATTTGTCGTTTGCCCAGGTTAGCATCAATTCTGACAACAGCGTTCCGCATCCTTCCGCAGGACTGGATGTTAAATTTACCAATAAAGGTTTTCTGCCACCGAGGCTTAATACTGCTCAGCGCAATGCTATTGCAAGTCCTGCAACGGGTCTGGTCATCTACAACACCGATGCTAACCGGCTCGAATACTATGGAGGCGTTTCACTGGGTTGGCTCCCGAACGGTGGGTCTGCAAGCCCCGGTCTCGCGATACCGGACTATAGTTGCTCAGGCGTATCGAGTGACATCATTCTGTCAGGCTTCCCATCAAGCATGCCGACAACCAATATCAAGGTTACGATCAATATCACCCACCCAAATCTGTTTGATCTCTACATCTGTCTTGTCGCCCCAAATGGACAGATCATCAACCTGGCTTCTCAGAATTGCGCTAACGGCCAGAATTATTACAATACCGTTTTCACTGATCTCGCACAAAATTATCTTCCCGCCCCTGGCAGTGGTGTCAGTACCAGCGGAAACACTGGCTATTTTAAGCCCTTTGGGGGTTCAGGTTATTGTGATATATACATTAACGTTTCGACGTTTTCTGCAATCGGGGGCGGAACAATAAACCCGAATGGGACCTGGACATTGAAAGTCCAGGATGTGGAAGGACCCAATGCCGGAACCCTGAACCAATGGTCGATCGATTTCTTCGGCACATCCTACGGCACGCCCAACTTTATTCCCAAATGGACCAGTTCCGGCGTTCTGAGTGGCACATCATCGATTTTTGACAACGGGAACGTCGGCATCGGGACCACCAGCCCTTCCCCAACCGCCGCACTGGAGGTGAGCAGCACCTCCCGTGGGTTCCTTCCGCCACGCATGATCGCCGTCCAACGCGATCAGATCGGCTCGCCTGCTACCGGTCTGACTATATATAATACCACTAACAACCGCAATGAAACCTATAATGGTTCCTCCTGGGTTGGCAATACGCACTATATCGGCGAAAGTTATGGCGGAGGCATCGTGTTTTATGTTTATGATAACGGACAGCACGGTTTAATCGCGGCAACTGCCGATCAAAGCACAGGTATTCAATGGAATAACGGAGTAGAAAAATATACGGGTACCACCGGCGACGGGGTAAATGCCGGCGTCATGAATACGGCAATGATCATTGCTGCACAAATGGCAGATAATGAATATGGTAATTTTACCGCAAAAGTTTGTGCAGATTATTCAGTAACGGTTAGTGGCGTTACCTATGGAGATTGGTATCTGCCATCAAAACATGAACTGAATTTATTGTACCTGCAAAAAAATGTTGTTGGCGGCTTTTCTGGTAACTCCTATTGGAGTTCCTCCGAGTTCTTAGACCCCGTTACGTGGTGCCAGGAATTCTCCAATGGCAACCAGTTCTTCCAATATAAGGACGACAATTCATACTCTGTGCGTGCTGTGCGTACTTTTTAACAATTTTTTGTTTTACAAAATACCGCTCAGCGGTTGGGTTTTTTGGGAAAACTTTCCATGTCATCACGGTTGCAGAAGTTTTCCGTAGTTTTTTTACGTCCTTTCCGTGATGTAGCATGTTGCCATTCTTTGCTCCATGCAGCGCAAAGAAGCTAAACTTACCGATGTCACTCGTCATTTGTCACTTGTCACTTGTCATTTGTCACTTGTCATTTGTCATTTGTCTTTGTCATTTGTCATTTGTCATTCTAATATATTTGGAAATCCAGAATTAACGTTGTACTTTTGCAGCCCTTTAAAAAATCATTTAGTATTCACATAACAAGAAAGCGAAGGAAAAGCATGATCATCGTACCTGTTAAAGAAGGCGAAAGCATTGACAGATCTTTAAAAAAACTGAAAAGAAAATTTGAAAAAACAGGAGTTGTTAAAGAACTCCGTGAACGCCAGAAGTTTACCAAACCTTCTATTAAACACAGAGAAGCAGTCAACAAAGCGATTTACATTCAGCATCTCCAGGACGCGGAAGCCGCCAAGTAACAGCGAATTTT
>CAIYES010000437.1 GCA_903925275.1 uncultured Bacteroidales bacterium | reverse complement strand
TTGGTCATCCAGTAATTTTGCGAATAAGGTAATTGATTGATGCCCGGAAAAATGTCAAATATTTTATTTTTTTGTATCAATACATGTTGTTCGTTACTATAGTTTCAGTAAATTTACCCACTCAGATTGGCAAAGTGCCATAATTTCCATCACTATTTAAAAAATATTCTATAGATAATATTACAATATCGGTCGGTTTTGCAGCAGATTTAATCTCCTCCATGATAAAATTCAACCCCAGACCTGCATTTAATCCCATATTAATAACGGGTAATCCTATTTTATCTTGAATGCTTTTGCTATCGATCCCAAACGCTAAATTAGAACCACCACACAAAAGCATCCTTGGTGGTGCTATATTTTCCAATAAATGATGCTTGTCAATGATAGCATCCATGTAGTTGGATTTTTCATCATTAAAATGATAATTTTTCCCTAGTACGGAAAGAATAATGAATAACAATAGAAAAAATATTAAGAGCCCAATAATAAACCTTTTCACTTTTTAAAATTTGAAATATATAAACTGTTGTTCTTCTCCTGAATACCAAAGAATGGTTAATATAATACCATAGTAAATTATCCATTTTACTGGTTTTGGCCATTGTGAGAACATACCGGCAATGGCATATTCCTTTTCTCGGCCAAACCATTCAATGACAAAGAATAACTGGATGAGAAATATTGCTTTTGGTGTTACCTCTGGCATAGTAAACGATGACATGGAAAATATTCCAGAGATATAGTTAAATGCTTGCTCAATACTTGATGATCTGAAGAAGATCCATGAAAACATGATAATCATCAAAGTAATCAGTGAATCAACAAATGTCAATAAAATGTTATTATGGCGAACATTTAGTCGTTTTAGAATTTTTTTTCTTGGTTTTGTAATCACATGATTAATGAACAGGAAAAACCCTTGCAAAAGCCCCCATACAATGAACGTATAGTTAGCGCCGTGCCATAGTCCCGTTAACATCCAGGTAACGATTATGCCAACCGTGTAAATGAGAATTTCGGTCTGAATCAAATAAAATCTATCAGATTTTATTTTTCTTGAAATAAAATAGGCGATAGGTAAGAATATGTAGTCCCTGAACCAGGTTGTTAAAGAGATATTCCATCTTTTCCAAAACTCCCGGATATCTCTTGCAAAATAGGGGTAAGCGAAATTTTTCATGATATTGAATCCAAGCAATTTGCCAATCCCTATTGCAATGTTGGAGTAACCTGCAAAATCAGCATAAATCTGAACGGTAAACAGAAAAATTCCTAAAATCAAGGTGCTTCCTGCATATTTGGCGGATTCACCAAATATTGTGTCGACTGTTACAGCACAATTATCTGCAATCACAATCTTCATAAACACTCCCCAAAGTATCTGCCTTAGCCCATCAGTTGCCTGGACGTAATTAAACAGTCGCCGGCTTTGTATCTGGGGCAACAGACCAATGGGTCTTTGGATTGGACCTGCAAGGATTATTGGGAAAAAACTGAATGATAACAGTACATCGAAGCAGTCCTTCCTGACAACTGTAATCTTGTGTTGATAAACATCAATAATATAACTTAAAGAAAGGAAAATGTAGAAGCTGATTCCAATGGGTAAAATTATGTTGAAGGTTAGCATGTTTACCTTGAATCCGAATACTGAAATCAGATGAATAAAACTGTAAACAAAAAAATTGAAATATTTAAAAAGGACTAAAGTGATTATGTTTATTAACAATGCTGCAATAAAAAACCATTTCCTGTAGTGTTTTTTTTCTTGCCGCTGAATTTCAATAGCAATAAGGAAATTCGACATCGATATAAAAAACAAAAGGAATAAAAACCGCCAATCCCACCATCCATAAAAAACATAGCTGCCTATAAGTAAAAAAAAATTCTGAATTTTCAGATTCCTGTTCAGAACAAACCAATATAGAATAAATACTATAAAGGTGAATAAAACAAAAGGTACAGATGTAAAAAGCATAATATCTTCTGATGCTATTTCTTTTCTATTATTACCAACTCCCTTACCGCGATGCCTAATTTACGTCTGTCATTTGATTGGCCAAAATCTTCGGGTGCAGCAGGATTGCTGATTTCGAACACAATATTATTCACCCTGTCTACGATCATGCTTTTTAAAATATCGGCATTGTACCATCTGTCTTCTTTCATTTTCCAGGATGCAACCTTTCTGCCATTTATCAGAACATTTACATTTTGATGATCAATTTTCCCATTGACTGTATACCCATAACCTTTCAACCATAAAACCAAGTTGCTTTTCGGTGGTTTAACAAGCGTAAAATGTAATCCGGCAATTTTACCTTCAGTCCAGCGATGCTTTTTTTCCTGGTGGCTCCATCCTCCCAAAATATATTGGTTAGCGTTACCTTCAAACACAAATTTTATTGGTGTGCCAATATTGTATTGATAAGTAGAGGAGATATCAACTTTGCCTTTTGGGGTATAGATATAATATCCCATTCGCCAGTTTTCCGATTTGAAAGCATGCCCAGAAACAATATATTCAGTCATGTCCGGTATAAAGTCACGACCCCAATCATCATTCCAATCATAGTATAAAAAAGTTCGTTGCCGGTTTTCTCCCTTTTTAGCAGCATTATACCCTGCATAGTCCAGGTGTTTATTTTCAACTTTAAGCAGGCAACCTAAATCTGAATTATAAAGAGGGCTGTCATCAAGAACCAGCTTCCCTTTTGCAAATGGTGGTTTGTGGAGGAACAATGCCAGCGCTGATGATTGAACTTTTGTTGGCGTAAGGCCAGTTTCCGTTCTGAGTGCTGGCGCACCTGTTGTACCATGGTCCGCCATGATCACAATTTCTGAATTTTCATAAAGGTTTAATTCCCTGAGCTTTGTTAATATTCTTTTGGCTAATTTCAGCGCACCTCTGGTTTGATGAATATATCCTTCCTTGCCGGTAAGTTTAGGGTTATACTTCAGGTTTTCATCCATACACCATGGCGGATGAGGCAAAAAAAAATGGATGAACTTGAATGTACCCGCTTTGGCTTCCCTATTAATATTTGCTTGTTTTTCAAAAAGGTCAACAAAGCGAATATCATTCCCGAATGGATCGGGAGGATATTTGATTGCTTTTTTGAAAGATAGGAGCCATGATCCATTGTTGTATACTAGTTTTTTAATGAGTGTTGGGGAACATCTGAAAACACCATAATCTATATACTTATATACTGGCGCAACAAGATCGACAGACGAACCTTTTAACAAATCAGTCATTAATAAATACATTGGAGTAACACTTGACATCATAGCGCTATACCCTTTTTTCTGATAGTAGCTCTGTAGATCAAATCTGGCAACAGAGTCCCTGAAAAAATCATTGAATTTCTCCTGATTTTTATATAGTCTTCCACTCACAATTGCAGGTATATTCGGTTCTGTGGATGGATAATGACTCATCGTATTTCTGTAAAAGGTAAAGCCATCAAGAAAGTTGATTTCTTTTGGATATTCCTCCCTGATCAAATCAAAATAATCAGATTGAAATGTATCAAGTAAGATTATGAGGATATTATTCGTTTTGTGAAAAGAAAAAAAATCTTCATACTTATTGAGGGTTTTCAGACGTTGGATTTTTGTGGGCCTTGTCAAAAAACTACTTGTCACAGATATAACTCCTAAAAGAAATAAAACCTGAACAATTAATTTTTTTGATTTTTCCTTCCCCTTGTAATAAAGAACCACCATTAGTGTAACTACCAGCAGCCAAACAACTATTTCAATCCAGCCAATAAACCTCCATTTATTCCAATCGATATCGCGTCCGTCAAAAACCCCGAATTTCCATAAAAACAATTGGCTTTGAACCCAAACCATTGCAGCAAGTCCAACAAGTAATCCAGTGATTATATAAAAGCATTTGGGCAGATACCATGTAAAATATAGGATTAGAAAAAAAGTAAAGGAAAGTGCCAAAAACACTCCGGTTACCGGTAAAATCACTTCAGTGAGTGAAAAATCAATGTCGTTCACATTACTAAAATAAAATGTAAGAGGGGCGATAAAAAACAACATAAATGGCAGTATAACCGCCGCTGCCAATTTAAAAGTAAACGGTTTTCCCATTTGTGAATAATTTTCCGGGTTAAACAATCGGTTGAAAAGAAAACTGTAGTTAGAAATAGAATTTATAATGAAATGGCGGGCGCTTCATAGCTGCTCCACTTCAGTCACCAACCATCTGTATTATAAACGAATTGGTTGTACACTGAGATGCGTTTCAGGTAAACGAATCCCCCTCATGAGTACCTCATGAGTAGTTTTGCCCAAACCAGGATTGAAATACCTATGAATAGATAACCTACAGCTTCGCCCCTTCAGTCACAGGAAATCTGTGGCCTTTGATGACATAACGTAGCAGGAGCGGGATATATTAATCCGCCCAAAAGTAAAGAAAAAATATTGCAAGCGAAAATTACTATTGCAGATTTTCAGCCAATGGGGCGGCTTTATATGAAACAATTTAATCAATGTTTCCATTTAAATCGGCAAAATTCCGAATGGGTGAAAGTCGAAATTGAACCCTCGCCTACCTTTCCGCGTCAGAAGGATGATAGCCTTGTTCTTGCAATTCATCTATTTACGCGATTGCAGCCGATACCGGAAAAAACGCAGTTGCTTAATTCGAAAATAAAATTGTAAATTTGCAGCCCTTTTACCGGAGTAATTGACCGGATAGTGGAAAAAGTTCTTTTCAGTTTTATTAATGCCTCGGGATGTAGCGCAGTTGGCTAGCGCACCGCGTTCGGGACGCGGGGGTCGGAAGTTCGAGTCTTCTCATCCCGACAAGAACTGAAAGATCAGCAGTTTAGAGAAACGATTAAATTCCCAAGATCAAATCTCGAAAAAGCTGAAAATCAGACAAAAACCCTTAATTCTTTGAAGCGGAAGCAGAGATGGATTGAGGGTTTTTATTTTACCCTCAAAACGCACTTTTAGGGGACGTTAATGCCACATTCGTTACCCCGCTATAGTCTTGACCTTAAGCCCCGCAATCTCATCTTCATCCAGTGGTGTCTGACCGTTTTGGTAATTCAATTTTATTCCCATAATGATTTCAGGTTTTTTTGTTTGATCTCCTGAGCTTTAGCTTTTATTGATTTCGATAGCATTGCTGGATTGACTTTCTGATCTTCCAACATCATGCTGTTTGAGGTTCTGGATATGATTTTCTTTGCCATGGCAAGGGCTTGCTTGTCAATCTTTTTTTGAAGTGATCCTTCCATCGGAACAAAACCGTAAACCAGCTTCATGTTAAAATTCTTACCCAGTTGTTCCAACGCTGCAATCGTAATATTACCTTCTTTTTCACGGGATTCAATGTCCATCACACCCTGTGGGGTAATATTTGCAATTTTACCCAGTTGCCTCATGGACATACCGAGTGACGTACGTAATGTGTATATCCATCCCTTTGGCGGAGTATCTTCAGTAATCCTGGCAAATTTTCGAATCCTCTTGTCGGTTTGGGCTAAAATAAGTTCTTGCGTTTTCATAAAGCGATGACTTTAAAAATATGTTGCAAATATAAAGCTATAACTTTATAAAACAAAATAAATATTAAAGCTAAAGCTTGATATTATATGTTCAATACAAAGTAAGAACCTTGATTTTTATTAGTGGTATGAGTTTTCGTTTACTTGAAATAGCAAATTGGGATAAATATTAGTATCATTTTTGTTTTTTTGTCATGATATTTAAAGATAGCGGTAGGCAAACAGGAACATTTTCCGACCAGATATGAACGGGCTTTTTTGACATCTGTATTAGAAGTTATTATTAATGCAAATCAAGGGTCGAAGAATAAAACCGTTTTTGTAACTTTGGAAGGATGAGAAAATCTATACTTGCATTGATTTTTCTTACTTCACTTTTATCCTGCCATGCCGGAGAATTCATAATTTGTCTTGCAGGAAATAAGCTTGCAAATGTTCTTCCCGGATATTATGTCGGTGATGTCCAGCTCAGCCAGCGTGAAGATTCCTGCCTCGGCTATCTCCATCCTTACAGCTCAAAGAGGTTTAATCCAATATTTTTTAAAAAGAATATCCGGGCTGAAGTGAAAGAATTCCTTCAGAATTCCATGCCAAAACAAACTGACTTGCTGCCAATAATCATCCGGGTGAATCGTATTTTCATGTACCAGCCAACACAGGGCACGCAGGAAAACACCTGTCTCGATCTGAGTCTGAGCTTTATCATCCCCACTGATAAAGGCTTGCAGGAAGATTTTACGTCATCTGCTTCTGTATCCGTATACCAGAAAAATTTACCTGCCAGTCTCCCTGGGGTTATCGTCAGGGCATTTGACCAATGTTTCAGTCAATATACCGACAGGTTAAATAAAGGGTTGCTTGTTCCGGACATCATCACCCCTGAACAGCTCCGGGAAAACCCTATCCGTAAACCCGGTTACTTTAAGTGTTTTACCAGTAAAAATCCACTTAAGGGGATATATCGTACCTGGTTTGATTTCAGGGACAATCTTCCCGATACCGCCATCGATTTCAAAATTCTGCATCACTATAATACCGATAACCCAAAACTTTCAAAAGCTTACCTGAAATTTTCCAACGGAGCAGAACCCAAAGAAATATGGGGATTTTGTGAGGGCGATTCAGTTTACATAAACGGTGGCAGATCGTTTTCGTTATTGACAAAGGATGGATATACATACAGTACATACTGCCGGTCGGCTGAATTCACGCGGGATGTTGTTTCAGCAGCCATATTTGGATGGTTTTTCGGAGGACTGATCGGGGCTTCGGTAACAGGCGGAGTTGCCGCAGTAAGTTCGGACCCTGATTTGGCTGAGAAGTATAAACTTGATCTTTTTAATGGGAAACTGTTGCCTTTTGAGGCAGCAGATTACACTTTGATCTCATCCAGGGTTGTTTTTTTTATGTCAAAAGTGTCAGATCCCAGGGCAACCCTTGGCGTTTATATCGACGGACAGCTGCTGTGCGAGATGATTCCGGGACACTATTTCACTGTCGATCTGTCGTGCCATCATTCAACAGCAGATATTAAACTCGTTTCTTCCGTGGGAAGCGAAAAAACCGAACAGATCGCGCTTGAGTTGTTTAATACCGATGTTTATTTGCTGAAGGTAAATAAGAATCATTCCATTAATTTCAGTCATCAGCATGATCAGATGAAAAAAGATATATTGTGGAACCGGACCAAAGAGAAAACAATCTGCAGGGCGGAGTTGTTTAATGATTGATCCGGCGCTGCATTCAAAACTTCATGAACAATGTTAAAAGAGCTGGAATTAACTTTGACCGTTTGGTGCCCTGGCATCTTCCCGGTCAAAAAAAGTAAATTAGTTTTCGGAGAATCCCGATAGTCGATCGATTTTTGAATTTTTTAATTAAACTTATAAAACCATGACAAAATCATTGAAAGGTACCAAAACAGAACAGAACCTGTTAAAATCATTTGCCGGTGAGTCGCAGGCCCGCAACCGGTATGAATTTTTCGCCAGTGTCGCCAAAAAGGAGGGCTATGAGCAAATTGCCGCTATTTTCATGGAAACTTCCAATCAGGAGAAGGAACATGCCAAACGGTTTTTTAAATTTCTGGAAGGAGGAATGACCGAAATCACGGCCATGTATCCTGCCGGGATTATCGGAACGACCAGTCAGAACCTTAAAGCCGCTGCGGAAGGGGAACATGAAGAATGGACCGAATTGTATCCACAGTTTGCAGAAACAGCAAAGGAGGAGGGATTCATGGAGATCGCCACGGCATTTAAAATGATATCAAAAGTGGAGGCAGAACATGAACGGCGTTATTTGAAGCTACTGCAAAACATTTCGGAGGATAAAGTCTTTATGAAAGAGGGTAAGGTGTGGTGGAAATGCCTCAATTGCGGATATGTTTATGAATCGGAGAAGGCCATGGAAAATTGTCCCGCCTGTCTGCATCCGAAAGCCTATATGCAGGTAAGGGAAGAAAATTACTAAAGGGTTATCATCACATTCCTGCATTTTGCTTGCATTGCTTGCATTGCTTGCATTGCTTGCATTGC
>CAIYES010000436.1 GCA_903925275.1 uncultured Bacteroidales bacterium | reverse complement strand
TTGGTCATCCAGTAATTTTGCGAATAAGGTAATTGATTGATGCCCGGAAAAATGTCAAATATTTTATTTTTTTGTATCAATACATGTTGTTCGTTACTATAGTTTCAGTAAATTTACCCACTCAGATTGGCAAAGTGCCATTATTACACTATTGTTTTTATTTCTGTCAAATTCATTAATGTCACAGGATATTATTATTAAGGTAAACGGCGAAAAAATCAAAGCCAAGGTTATTGAAATAATTGATAGTCTGATTAAATATAAACCATCTGGAAATCTGGAAGGACCTATTCGGAATATTAAAACAGGCGAAGTAATTATGATTAAATATGCCAATGGACAGGAAGAGCTTTTTAAACCTCGTACTGTCTCCATTGCAAAAATCATGGATACTTCTGCTGTACAAAAAAATGCAATTACCCAAAAATTAAGCGAAACTCCCGACACATCTACCTTTGCATTGATTTACGTTTACCTCAATTGGTTTGATGCACAGAATTATCAGTTTAACTTGTTTTTGAATGACGTTTCGGTCATGAAAATATTTAACAGAACCCGGTTAGTATATAAAATTTACTCAGAGGGCAATGTGACAGTTTCAGACAAAAAACACAAGCCATTCCTAACTTTAAATATTAAACATGGCGGCAATTACTATATAAGACTACGGAAATATGGCACTGGCAGATATTTTAATATTTGTGAGATTAATTTTCCAGGGGAAATACCTGAATATCTGGAAGGGTTTAATGCCAAGTATATTTGTAATGACTACCATTTTACTGAATCTAAAGAAACGCCAATTATACGCAAATTATAGTCGATTTATAAAAGGTAGGCTGATAATTATCTATGAAAACTCCTAACCTTACTGAGAAAACAGATTGATATCCTGATTTTAATTATGCTCATGTATACTTTAATCCGTACCATCAAAACAACTAAACTAAATTAATAACTAAAGGTATGAAAACAAAAATTTCAATGTTTGTGGCGGCTGCATTGATGGTCTTATTGGCCACCAGCTGTAAAAAGACAGAGACAAAGGTGGAAATTCTCGGATGCACTGATCCTATGTCTTCGACCTACAACCCAATGGCGACAATTAATGACGGTAGTTGTCAATATAATGGAAAAGTTGTTTTTTGGATTAACAAAAACGTTTACGGAATTACAGTAACTATTAATGGGCAGATGGGTTATATTACAAAGTATTATCAGGACTATAATCCAACATGCGGTAGTGACGGATGTGCAACATTTACTTTGCCGGTGGGGTCATATAGTTTTCACGCAACGAATAACTCACTTGATTGGAATGGTAACATTTCAATTACTTCTAACGGATGCTCTCCGATGTTGCTAAAAAACTGATATTATTATCGTTATCAATAGAAAACACTATTCAGGAAATAAAATTCCCGTTTTGTATATTTACCCTCTGCAATTTCATTTTTGCCATTTCATTTTACGATGTATCTTGGTTAAGCAAATCGGAAAGGAAAACATGATTTCTAACCGCAATGTTGACCCTGATTTAAATATCAATCAATAACAACTATTCATGCTGCCATAGCATGGAGTTAAAAAAATCAAGGGCAGAATCGGTTATAAAATTATCATTCAAAAATAAGCCGTTACGACGAAGTTCCATTCCTCTCGTGACGGTAATTCTCAGAATTACCAAGCAGTTGCTCGACATGAAACACTTCGCTGCAATCGTCAAAGGAAAAGCCATTGCCAAACAGATACCATTTTTGGCACTGAAGCTTGGTGAGTTTTTTTATGCTCGGAAATGCAGATAAGGGGGCAACTATGATTCTTCCATCCCAAAATGCCACACTCAGCTTTCCTTTTATATCGAAGGAGAGCGTTTTTATCTTGGGAAGCACGTTCCAATAACCTTCAGTTGTACCCTTGGCTGATCCTGTTTTCATGGCAAATTTCATGGCAAATAAAAAAGGGTTTGAAAGTTAACCTTCCGAAACCCTTTATTTTACTGGTGGGACGTGAGGGATTCGAACCCACGACCTCATGCGTGTGAAGCATGCGCTCTGAACCGGCTGAGCTAACGTCCCCTTAACAGTCAACAAAGATAATACGTTTGATCAAATATATGTACGGTTAACGATTGTTTGTGTCGCTTTTCACCATTTCACCATTTCACCATTTCACCATTTCACTATTTCACTATTTCTTTTCCAGGTACTCACTCGGCGTCATCCCCACAATTCGCCTGAAGGCTTCGTTGAATGACGATTTAGATGAAAATCCTACAATCCGTGCAATGCCCTGGATCGAATATTTCTGATGTTGCTTTTCTTGAAGCAGCCGCTGTGCCTCCTTTATCCTGAAGGTATTGATATAGGTGTAAAAATTCTTCTGCTGCGACTCGTTGATCATCTGCGACAGGTACTTTGAATTGGTTTCCAGCTTTTCGGCAACCTCATCAATGGTCAGTTTGGTGTTGAGATAGAGTTTTTCTTTCATTAATTTATCAAGCTTTTTGCCCAACGCATTTTTCTGCCGCTCCGTCAGGCCTGAACCTGCATACTTTTTTACACGACCACTATCTTCTGCTTCACAGGGTACTATGCCGGTGTTAATATTTGCAGCTTGCGGCAAAACGACACTTTGATTTACACCATTGTCATCTGTTCCTTTATTTAAAACCGAATCAGGTGGTTCTCCCGAAGCAACCGGCGCCTGGTTTGTTTCCTCCTGCCGGGGGTAAATATCCTGCTGCAGGATGGCGAAGGTGGCAAAAATCAATACGGTCAAAAACTCCAGTACCGAAACTACCTTATGGAAAAAATCATCTTTACTCAATCCTATGATCCGGCTGAGCCCCAGGAGAAATAAAAACAGGAGGAACAACATCATCATCGTGAAAACCCAGTGCAGGCTAATGGAATTGGTGTAGGAAAAGGATTTTTCGATGTTTGATTTATGAAGCCTGAAGAGGGAGGCAATCCTGATGGAATAGATCACGATCTGCATGCTGAAATAGCCGAAAATACAAAAATAGTAGGCACGCCGGATTATTTCAGGCCAGAAGTAGTCAGGGTAAGCATTGGCTGAAGGCGTAAATGGCACGTGGAAAACATCGATCAAAATATAAACCGTTACCGACACCAGGAAAAGGAGAACTGCCGGCAGCAGATGGATCAGCTCACTGTTGCTGAACCTGTAACCCGGGATGATAAGCGATTTAAGATAAAAATAAAAAAGGGGAAAAAGAGAAAGCAGCATCGTTACCCCCAGCGGATATATGTATCGGAACAACTGGAAATTGCCATGTATGCCTAACGCTTTAAATAATGCGTAAGCCGCACTCAATACCATGAACCACCCCAGGTATTTTTTTGAATAGTTGCCATGCCGGAAAAACATGGCAAAGGCAATGATGGCAAACAGCGCAGATTGGTAAACCTGCAGCATGAAAATCGCCTTGCCCCATTCATCCATTTAGTAAAAAAATTTATCTCAATAAACCCGAAAACCGACTAAAACATCGCTGGAATCTCCCTTCAAAGATATAAAAATCGCCCGAATTTTGCATAATTCACTGAGAATTTCTGCAAAATTATTTATCCACGCCCAGTGTAATACCCTATTTACATGTACTTTAACTATTATTCCTGTATGGATTCCTGAATCCGTACGTACGAATGTCAATTATACCATTTTAAAAAGCGCTTTTTATATAACTTGCATAACAATATTCTCTACTGTTTCGGGGAGTCGTTTCAAAAATTCTAAACCATAAACCATATGAAAAAATTTCTACTTTTAATTCTTGCCCTTGTCCTTAGCATTTGGATGATGGGGCAAAGTACAGCGAATTACACAGTCACACCAGGCACGACAGGCTCGCTGGCGTTGGATATGAATTCTAACTCCATTGACATGACCTCAGGGACTACGACGTTGGTTGCCGCAGGTCTTGATGACACTCAGTCTCCTTTAACAAATTTTAATCTTGGTGTTGGGGGAACTTTTGTTTTTTATTTAATGGGACAACCATTTACCCAGTTTAGTGCTTCAGATAATGGCATTATAGGTTTGGGTGTTCAGCCTGGAACTGGTGTTTATGTATTGCCCAACAGTACAATTGCAACAATCTCGGCTTTTGCCAATGATATGCGGGTTGGAACTGATGGAAAAGTTGAAGCCAAGGTTTTTGGTTTTGCCCCCAATCGTACACTGGTTGTTCAATGGACAAATAATATGATTAGATACGCTACAGCGGCAGCGGGTACAGCCACATGGCAGGTTCGCTTATATGAAACTTCCGGTGTTGTGGAATTTGTTTATGGTACCATGACGACAAATGCAGCAACACCTGCAGCATACTATGTTGGTTTTTCTACAAATACCACATTAAATAATGTTGTAACAATCAATACAACTACAGACGCTGTTAATCTGACTGCAACTGTTACTTCAAATACATACACTGCTTCTTCGACAATAACAGCTCTCAGTTCTTCTTCAAATGGCAGCAGAAAGTTTTACAGATTTACCCCCCCTACAGCACCTTCAGCCCCCACCTGGGCAGTAATGCCATTCACTGCAATTTCCGCAACTGGAATGACCCTGAATTGGAACGACCTTTCATCGAATGAAACAGGTTTTCTTATTTACCGTTCTTCCGACGGTGGATCAACTTATTCCTATGTAACTACCGCAGCGGCAAATGCCATTTCCTATGTGGCCACCGGTCTTGTACCCGGAATAACTTATTTTTGGCAAATTGCTGCTGTTAATGAAGGCAGTGCAAGCGCTTTTATTACCAACAGCCAGCCAACCAATGCAGCAGGAAACATCTCTTCAACTGCCACAGGTGGTCTCTGGAGTGCTACGGGTACCTGGGTTGGAGGTGTTGTACCAACATCTGGAGATAATGTAACGATAGTTGATGGAGCTACAGTAACTATTGATATGAGTCCAACTGTTTACACCCTTACTTTAGGTGGCGGTACTTCGGGCATATTACAATATGATGCAACAGCAAGAACATTGACAGTGGGTAGTAATGTAACTGTTTCGGCCGGAGCAAGTTTTAAAAGTGCCGCAAGCGGGTCTACCAGCACAGTAACCACACATGCATTAAGTGTAGGAGGAAACCTCACGAATAATGGTACTTTAAATTTTAGTGCAACCGCAGGAGCTGGCGGAACAACCGTTAATGCTTCTGGTGTCAATATTACTTTTACCATGGCATCCGATGCTGCGTTTGATTGCAGTTCTTCAACCGCTTTAACAAATTTGAGGAGCTCAACAGGTGTAACACTAAACAAAGGCACTTCCAATGCTAACCTCCTTAATTTCACACCACCGGTCACTTATACATCGGCAGCCGGAGCAACCAGTGCAACAACAACAATTACAGTTGGAAGCACCATAAATCTCGCAGTTGGAATGTATGTTTCAGTAACAGCAGGAACAGGTGTGTTTGCAGCGGGTACTACTGTTTCAAGTATTACAGATGGAACTCACTTTGTGGTTACAACCGCTCCCACAACAGCTTTATCCGGCGGGGCAACTGTCGTTACCGGATGTAAATTTGCAGTGCTGTCAGCTTCTCTCCTGACCGGAGCAACTGCCGGTTTTCTTTCAATCACTAACGGCACCTTTAAAATTGGAGGGTCAAATACATTTAATCATCCTTATTTTAATGCTACAGCGTATTCAATCCCATTAACAGGAGGTATCTGGTTGAACAATAGCAATGCAACAATTACAGCGCATGGCGCTTCACCTACCAATAATGGTTTATTACGGCTTACACTGGGAACATACAATATTGGAACCAGTGCCGGAAATTCGATTGGTGCAGGTGCTGGAGCTTCTTTTATTATTGAAGGCGGGATCTTGTCAGTAGCAGGAAGACTTCTAACTGCCAATGCAGTAACATACACTCAAAGTGGAGGAACTGTTAACGTTTGTACTGTTGGAAATACTACTGTTGCAAGTGGTGCTTTTCAATTAGGTTCTACTTCTTCAGTGTTTAATATGAGCGGTGGCACAATTGTTTTAGTCCAACGGAACGGCGGAGCACTTGGGTCAACCACAAAGGATTATTACAATGTAGCAACACCCAATATTACCGGTGGAACGCTGCAAGTGGGTACTGCGGCTACTATTACTAACTTTAATTTCAGATTGTATGGTTATGCACCAAGCATAGTTATTAATAATACAACCAATAATAAAAAGGTTGAAGTCTATCAAACTACAGGTGTATTATATATTTTCGGTACATTAACAGTAAATACAGGAACAACGTTTGATTGCCTGGGGATGACAGCATATTCTTTGGGAGATGTAGTAAATAACGGAATTATACAGGGTCTTGTAGCAGGAAGCAGATTTGATTTTATACATACATCCGCTCAGACATATTCAGGAACCGGAACTTTCGGAACTGCTTTAGCTCCTTTTATTGGAACTGGTGTTGGCATTGCAAATACAGCTAATGTTACGCTTAACTCACCAATAGTTACTACACGTGTAAACCTGTTTACAGGTACATTTATTAACAGTAATCAAATTACCTTAGGAAATGGTGGCACTTCAAGTGCGACTATTCAGAGAGGTGGAGGTGCCAACCCTGCAGGTGTATTTGATGTTTCCCCAACTTTCAGTTATGGTAGTGGAGGTATCGGAATAACTTACTATACTGCTTCTACGCTTACTACATCAGGTTTTGAAATACCTGCTTCAAGAGTTATAAATTCTTTAACAATAAATAATGCTCCTGGTGCTGCATTAAGCGGTGGCGGATTGAGCACAGCCGCCATGACGATGACACTTGGAAATCTGACTACAACGGCTGCTAATCTTTTAACTGTTACCGGAACAACTGTTGGCGCTTTAACATACACGGCGGGATATATCAATGGTCCTTTTGCCCGAACCTTGCCTTTAAGCCTTGCAACAGGGTCAACGTACCTTTTCCCGATCGGAAAAAGTGCTTATAAACCCTTGGAATTGGTGAATCCCACGACTAATGCCGGTGGAACGGTGGTTGTTCAGGGAGAAGTTTTTGATGCCAATTGCGGAGGAACCCCTGGCGTGAATATGAGTGCACTGAATACCGACAGGTATTGGAATGCCACGATTACTTCAGGATCGGGAAATTTCACCAACACAACGGTACGGCTCACCGAAGCCGGTTTGACAGGAAATAACGGCATTGGAGAATCGGCGACCCTAACAGGTGCTTATGATCTTATCAGTTCAGCAGTTCCGACTGCAACTACCATCATTTCCGATCCTATCACAAGCCTCGGTTATTTGGCTATTGGCACAAAAAGTGTTCCCATGGCCTACGTTTCCAGTACGACTACCCAGGCCAGCGTTGCAACCCTTCTTCAGAACTCAACCAACCAGGCAGTTATCGGCATCCAGGTTGTGACCAGTGGCAACGCCCTTCCGATTGACGTTACCAAATTCACGGTGAATGCAAACGGAACCGGCGCTACGGGCGATATCAGCAATGCAAAAATCTGGTATACAGGCACTTCTTCTACCTTTGCCGCCACTGCGCAGTTTGGCCTGACATTCGCATCACCAACGCTCACTGCTTTTGACATTACCGGTACCCAGACACTGGTATCCGGAACCAATTACTTCTGGCTTACCTTCGATATCCCGCTTAATGCGACGGCTACGCACACTGTTGATGCCGAATGTACGGTAGTTGCTGTTGCCGGTGCAGATCAAACACCCACTTCTACAGCTCCCGCCGGTAGCCGCACAATCACGATCAATCCGCCAACCGGTTTTTCAGCTACGACCATCAGTTCCTCTGAAATTGACCTGTTGTGGGTGAAAAATTCCGTTGGTCAGGATGTAATGGTTGCTACGAATACCACCAACAGTTTCGGGGCTCTCGTAAACGGTGTTGTTTATACCGGCGCATTGCCGGCACCCGAAGGTGGTACAGTCATTTATCAGGGGCCTGCTTCAGCCTTCCCACATAGTGCATTATCTTCAAATACCCCCTATTATTACAAAGCCTGGTCGGTAGATGCCAACAACTATTATTCAAGTACGGGCCCCACGGCCAATGCAACTACCATGTGTAGTGCTACAACTGTTCCTTTTACCGAGACCTTCGATACCTATACCGTTCCCGCTGTTGGTTGCGGCAAGGTGATTGACCAGAATGCCGATGGGGTTAAATGGGTCACTTCTACCGGTTCTGTCGGTGCCGGAACAACACATAGTGGCGTCAATAGGCTTTCAATTGGTTACAGCGCTATCGGCGTTAACATGGACGACTGGTATATTACCCAGGGCCTGACCCTGACAGGGGGTGTGAGCTATGATGTTAAATTCTACTATCGGGTTGTTTCAGCATCTTACATTGAAAGACTTGAAGTCAAATGGGGAACCACTGCAACCGCTGCCGGGATGTCCAGTTCTGCGATTTTCAGCAATATTGACTTCTCTTTAGCCACCTATACACTTGGCACCGGTTCGTTTACCCCGCCTACAACCGGTACCTATTATGTTGGATGGCACTGCAACAGCCTTGATTACAGAGATGGTATTTATGTTGATGATATTACCATTGATGCAACTCCCACAACGCCTTTAATCGTCGTAAATCCAACTTCACTTGCTCTTGGTTATACACCTTCGGGAGGAACATCCTCTGAATTTACCTATTTGCTTTCAGGACAATACTTATCTCCTGCAGCAGGAAACATTACCATCACACCTCCTGCCAATTTTGAAGTTTCATCGACCTCGGGAAGCGGATTCAGCGCAAGTTCAATTACTGTGCCATATACTTCCAGCGCACTTACATCTACCACCATTTATGTGCGTTTTAAACCGACTTCTCCCAATACTCCGTATTCAGGAAACATTGCCAATGACGGAGGATCGGCAACTACTCAGAATGTTGCAGTAACAGGTACTTCTCTTTTATCCTATTGCACACCCACTTATATTGACGGGGGAAGTGGTGATTACATTGCGCAGGTCACCCTTGGAACTTTATCCCAGGCAACATCCAGCAATCCTTCCCCGTATTATAAAGATTACACTACGACACAAAATGCGGTTCCTGATCTTCAGCAAGGTTCAGCCTATACATTATCGCTCACATTCGGCAGTGATGCCACTCAATACAATGGCGTATGGATAGATTTTAACCAGAACGGTTTATTTGCAACATCTGAATTTTTCACTTCAAATTCCAATGCAGGCGCCAATGGTACAGTTACCATCAGCATAACTGTTCCGCTCGGTGCGACTGTAGGCAATACCCGGATGCGTATCCGGGGTGGGGACGATGTCCAGGTACTTTCCTCACAGCCTTGCGGGGCTTCAAGTTCAACCTGGGGCCAGGCACAGGATTATTTTGTGAACATCACCGGAGTTTCTTACTGGACTGGCACTGCAGGTACCAATTGGGGAGATCTCAATAACTGGGTTCCCAGTGTTGTGCCTAACGCCTTATCTGACGTCCTTATCCCCGCGGCTGCAACGGCACCAAACCAGCCGGTTGTTGGTGAATTGCCTGGCTCTCCTGCACTATGTAAAAACCTTACGATCCAAAGCACCGGATCGGTAACTGTGGCTGCCGGCAAATCCTTAACGGTAGGTGGCCTGTTAACCAACAGCACCGGCAACAACGGTCTGGTTGTCAAGTCCGATATTACCGGAACCGGTTCGCTGATCCTGAATACAGCCAATGTGGATGGAACTTTCGAACGGTACCTGACTGACGCCGACTGGGCCGACTGGCAGGATGGCTGGCATTTTCTGAGTTCTCCTGTATTAAACCAGGCCATCAGTGCTTTTGCTACCGTCGACCCCTTTAATTACGACTTCTATTCCTGGTATGAACCCTCAAACATCTGGGTGAATTATAAGAATACAACTACTGAGCCAACCTGGAACACAGCCAACGGATCAACCAATTTCACGGGGGGTAAAGGATATATGGTGGCTTACAACAATGCGGAAGTCAAATCATTTACCGGTAAACTGAATGTGGCAGGTATGACAAAAACAGACCTTGCTTATACACCGTCATCCTATTCCGGCAGCGACACCGACCCCGGATGGAACCTGCTGGGTAACCCCTTCACCAGCCCACTTACCTGGGATCATGCCGACTGGGCTCTGACCAACGTTTCAACTACTGCAAAGATCTGGTGGGAATTGTATGCAAGTTACACAGATATATCTGTCATCTCCGGCAATGTGATCATTCCTGCCACACAGGGATTTATGGTCATGGTTACCTCCGGAACCAATTCGATTACCATACCTGCCGCAGCACGCGTCCACAGCACCCAGCCCTGGTACAAATCAACAGGTACTCCGCTGATTAAACTTGTTGCGCACAACCTGGGATCACAAATGGCCCAGGAAAGTGTGGTAGCCTTTGATGAAAATGCGACTCCTGGTTATAATCCGGATTTTGATTCCCGGTTCCTGCCCGGCTATGCCCCGTATTTCTACTCCGTTGACGGAACAGATCATCTCTCTACCAATGTGCTGCCCGGTATGGATAACCAGACCACCATCCCATTCAGTTTCATTAAAACGGATGGCTCAAATTACTCCATTGAGGCCAAGCAGATTGACAATGTACCTGCACAGGTTTTTCTTACTGACCTGAAGATCAACCAGACTCAAAACCTGGTCGACAACCCCGTGTATACCTTCACAGCTTCCGATGGCGACGATCCGGCCCGCTTCCTGCTTTCGTTCAGCCATGTCGGCGTCAACGAAAACACGTTGAACAACAACAGGATCTACGCTTATGAAAACAACCTTTACATTGTAAACCCGGGTAAAGCACGGCTGGAGGTGTATAACCTTACCGGTCAGAAATTGCTGGCTGAGGAGATCAACTGCCCCGGATTGTCCAGAACCACTCTTTATGTGCCCACCGGGTACTATGTGGTGCGCCTGACCACCGGAACAAAGGTTGTTGTAACGAAGGTATTCATCAAGTCATAAACGAAATAAAACTCATCATATGAAAACTTTACGAAAATTATTGCTGACCCTCGCATTCCTCTTTACCAGCATGTTCATGTTAAATACATTTGCCGATGAGCCTCTTGATAATCCTCCGCCTCCTCCCGGCGGAGGACATGGCGGTGGCGGGAACACGGCGCCTATCGATGGCGGGCTGGGAATCCTCATGGCTCTTGGAGCAGGCTATGGGTCCTTCAGACTCTATAAAAGCAGGAAAGCAGAGAAGGAAGCTGAAACGGAAGCGGAAGAAGGAACGGATTAAAACCGGTAGAGACAAGGCATGCGCATGTAGAGACAAGGCATGCCTTGTCTCTACTACGGCCGGAAATTACCTTTTACAAGGTGGTTTCCGGCTTTTTTTTCGCAGCTTCATCATTTTATATGTTAATAATTTCTATTTCAATGGTCACATGGAATACCCATAATTATCATTCACGGTTTGCATGAACCTTGTTCTTATGGGTATTTCATTATTTTAAATCCATGATCTTTTTTAACAGCGAAAAAAGGTGTTGCGCATTTTCGGTGATATATTCGGTATATCGCTGCAGTTCGGGTTTGTCTTTGGTCTCCTTCTTCAGCATGGCAGCGATTCCAAGGATACCCAGCATGGGTTCACGGATTTGGTTGCTGATATTGTCAAGCAAAGTATTTTTCAGCCTGATAGCCTCCTCTGCATGATCCTTCGCCAATTGTAGTTCCTTGGTGCGTTCCCTGATTTTATCTTCAAGCTCTTCATGCTGTTTAATCAACTTGTTTTCGAGGGTCTTCTGATAAAATGCCAGCCTGATACTTACCATCGCCTGTTGAATATCAAAGGGCTTGATCATGAATGCATGAGGCTTTGATTTAAATGCCTCCTCAAACACGTCGAGCTGGCTCATGCCTGTGAGAAATACCAGGGCAATGTCATATTTTCCGGTGATAATCTGTGCCGCCTCAATGCCATTCATTTTCCCGGCAAGCGAAATATCCATCAAAATAATGTCGGGAAACAACGATGTATTCTCAATACCAGCTAAGTATTCCAATCCCTCCTCTGCTTTGCGGAAGATAGCAGTTACCTCGAAGTTGAATGGCTGCATCTGGCATTTTAAATCATTGGCCAACAGGAATTCATCTTCAAATATTACAATTTTAACCGGGAGCATTATAACGCATATTACAGCAAATATACGAAATATTCCGTAAAATAAACCTATCAGGTGAAAATATTTTTTTCCTCACAGATTATTTTTAATGACGAATGACAAGTGACGAATGACGAATGACGAGTGACGAGTGACGAATGACAAGTGACGAATGACAAGTGACGAATGACAAGTGACGAATGACAAGTGACAAGTGACAAGTGAAGAATGACAAATGATGAATGACGCGTTAAGTGCACGATTCCGGGTGTCAGACAAGGCCTGAGCGATTTTTCCAAATCCAACTTACTGTTATTTGAGGGCATCTTTATAATATCCTTATCCTATTCGACCCATCCTTATAAAACCCTTATAAATTCTGTCGCAATTTTGCACTTTGTAAAAACGAAATCAAATGAATGCAACACTTTTAGCAGTTACAGTGAAGTCTTCCGGGATAAATTTTACCCATGGGTATGTTTTCGGGGCCCTTATTGCTTTATTAATCCTGGGATACCTCATTTATGCGCTCATTAAACCTGAAAAATTTTAAAGTCTGACTTTCACAGAAAATCAAAATGACGCCACACGATTTTATTCAGATAGTTCTATTTATCGCCATATTAACTGGTCTCACTCCCATTCTGGGGACTTATATGGGCAAAGTGTTTACCGGGAAGAAGCATATTATGTTACCAGTATTTGGCTGGCTGGAACGGAGGATTTTTCGATTTGTCGGAGCAGACCCCGCTGAAGAAACAAACTGGAAATCTTATGCTTTCAGTTTACTGATGTTCAATTTTATTGGTTTTGTTTTTGTGTTTCTGATTCAACGTTTTCAAGCCTATTTGCCATTGAATCCTGAAAATCTTCCAAATGTTTCGTGGCATTCGGCCCTCAACACATCTATCAGCTTTGTGACCAATACCAATTGGCAGGGATATGCCGGTGAAACAACCATGAGTTATTTCGTACAAATGATCGGACTTACCGTGCAGAACTTCGTCAGTGCGGCAACGGGAATTGCTGTAATGTTAGCTGTAGTGAGGGGTTTGTCTCGTAAATCCACTGATAAAATCGGTAATTTCTGGACAGACCTTGCCCGCTCAACACTGTATGTACTTTTGCCGCTTTCTATTTTATTGGCCATTGCATTGATAGGTCAGGGAGTTGTACAAAACTTTAAACCATATGAGCCGATTCAAACCTTACAGGGAGCACATCAGGTTCTACCGATGGGACCGGCTGCTTCGCAAATTGCCATAAAACAGTTGGGTACAAACGGGGGAGGATTTTTTAATGCCAACAGTGCGCATCCATTCGAAAACCCAACTCCATTCAGTAACTTTCTCCAAATACTTGCCATTTTCCTTCTACCGGCATCCCTGACTTACTCGTATGGTAAAATGGTGGGCTCAGCACGACAAGGGTGGGCCATTTTCACGGTGATGCTGATTTTATTCCTGGCAGGGTTAAGTATTTCGCTGTATGCGGAATATTCTGGCAATCCTGTTTTCGGAAATTTACCCATGATGGAAGGGAAAGAAACACGTTTTGGCATCACAAACAGTGTGTTGTTTTCTATGGTCACAACAGATGCTTCCTGTGGTGCAGTAAATGCCATGCACGACAGCCTTTCTCCCTTGTCGGGTATGGTTACAATCATCAATATGATGCTTGGGGAAGTGATTTTTGGTGGTGTAGGCGCAGGGTTGTATGGTATGTTTATTTTCGTAATCCTGACAGTCTTTATTGCCGGACTGATGGTTGGACGTACCCCTGAATTCCTCGGTAAAAAAATAGGTGCGTTCGAGGTTCAAATGGCCATCATTGCTAACCTGGCCACGAGTTTTGCAATCCTGGTTTTTACGGCATGGGCCTCGGTAAGCAGTTATGGTTTAGCGAGTCTTAACAATGCCGGTCCCCACGGCTTTTCCGAAATTTTATATGCATACACCTCCGCGGCCGGGAATAATGGCAGTGCCTTTGCCGGATTAAATTCAAATACGTTGTTTTACAATCTGACACTTGGGCTTGTCATCCTGATAGGTCGCTTTGGCGTTATTATACCAGTATTGGCCATTGCCGGGAGTATGGCCGGTAAGAACATTACCCCACCTTCATCCGGAACTTTTCGTACCGACAATTGGTTGTTCATCGGATTGCTTATCGGAGTCATCCTTATCGTTGGCGGATTGACCTATTTCCCCTCCTTATCGCTTGGCCCTATTGTAGAACATTTGCTGATGAATAACGGCATTTCTTTTTAATTTTCAAACAAAATGAGTACTAAATTAAATACGAGCCTGTTCAATAAAAAGATTTTGTTACAGGCAGCAAAAGACAGTGTAATCAAGTTAAACCCTGCCATTTTGATTAAAAACCCTGTCATTTTTATTGTAGCCATTGGATCGGTTCTTACAACCATCATCGTGTTGATGGGTATTATGCAGGGCAGCTTTTCATCATTCAATTTTCAGATAGCGGTTTGGCTTTGGTTTACTGTGTTGTTTGCCAATTTTGCTGAAGCCATTGCCGAAGGCAGGGGAAAAGCCCAGGCTGAAAGTCTCAGAAACAGCCGGACACAAACAAAAGCCCGTAAGATAATGGGCAAACAAGAAGTCTCAACATTTGCCACCGAGCTTAAAAAGGGCGACATAGTTGTTTGCGAAGCCGGAGATGTTATTCCATCCGATGGAGAAGTGATTGAAGGCATTGCCAGTGTCGACGAATCGGCCATCACTGGCGAATCCGCCCCGGTCATCCGGGAAAGCGGAGGAGACCGTTCGGCCGTTACCGGAGGGACAAAGGTGATCAGCGATCAGATATTTATCCGTATTGCAACGGAACCCGGCAATACGTTTATCGATCGTATGATTGCATTGGTGGAAGGGGCAAAGAGACAAAAAACACCCAATGAAATCGCCCTCTCTATTCTGCTCTCGGGATTATCAATCATATTTCTCCTGGCGGTGGCTACACTTCCGGCTTTCTTTGGTTACAGCCTTACGGCATCTGGTTTGCCGATGTCGCAAAACTTAACGATTCCGGTATTGATTGCATTGTTGGTTTGCCTTATCCCGACAACAATAGGCGGATTGCTGAGTGCAATCGGAATTAGCGGCATGGACAGGCTTATCCAGCGAAATGTGATCGCCACCAGCGGCCGGGCCATTGAAGCTGCCGGGGATGTTGATGTGCTTTTATTGGATAAAACCGGAACAATCACCCTGGGCAACCGTATGGCAACCGATTTTATTCCAGCCGAAGGGGTAACTGTCGAAGAACTTGCCAATGCAGCACAGATTTCATCCTTGTCGGACGAAACCCCCGAGGGTCGTTCAATTGTTATCCTGGCAAAGGAAAAATTCGGAATACGTGGCCGCGAGGTTCATCAGCTCAGTGCAACGTTTATCCCTTTTACGGCTCAATCGAGAATGAGTGGTGTTGATCTGAAAGCCGATGACGGCAGTGTAAATAAAATCCGCAAGGGTTCATCGGAAGCAATCCGCTCCTTTGTACAAAATAACAATGGTTTTTACCCGCAAAATATCCAGGACATTGTAATAGAATTGGCACGACAGGGGGCAACACCTCTGGTTGTGGCAGAAGACAAAAAGGTTTTGGGGGTTGTTCACCTGAAAGACATTGTTAAAGGTGGAATCAAACAGCGATTCGCGGAACTGCGTAAAATGGGAATTAAAACAGTCATGATTACCGGCGATAATGCCTTAACTGCTGCAGCCATTGCCGCTGAAGCCGGAGTTGATGACTTTATGGCTGAAGCAACACCTGAGGACAAATTAAGACGAATCCGTACTGAACAGGTGAACGGTCATCTGGTAGGTATGATTGGCGATGGAACCAATGATGCCCCTGCTCTTGCGCAAGCAGATATAGGTATTGCCATGAATACAGGTACCCAGGCCGCACGTGAAGCCGGAAATATGGTTGATCTCGACAGTAACCCAACCAAACTGATAGAGGTAGTGGAAGTCGGGAAACAGTTACTTATGACCCGCGGCTCACTTACTACCTTCAGTATTGCCAATGATGTAGCCAAATATTTTGCCATTATTCCTGCCATCGCCATTGCGCTCTATTCAGGGAAAAACGGAATAGGGCCTCTCTCTGCTTTGAATATCATGAACCTCGGGTCACCACAAAGCGCTATCCTGAGTGCCGTAATTTTTAATGCAATTATCATCATTCTCTTGGTGCCATTGGCGTTGAAAGGTGTTCGCTACCGGCCGGTTTCGGCCAATGCTGCATTATCACGCAACCTGCTCATTTTTGGCCTGGGAGGAATAATTGCACCTTTCATTGGAATTAAACTTATTGATCTTCTGATAAACCTGTAATTCGCTAAAAAATGAAAACACTGCTTATATCATTAAAAATCTTCCTGGTATTTACCGTTTTAACAGGAATTATTTATCCGCTGTTCATTACAGGAATTGCACAGGTTATCTTTCCTGCAAAAGCAAATGGCAGCCTGCTTGTACGAGATAGACAGGTTGTTGGCAGTGAACTTATTGGCCAGCAATTCGATTCTGCCATTTATTTCACTTCACGCCCATCGGTAATTTTATATAACCCTCTGCCTTCGGGAGGTTCAAATTATGGATTAACAAATATCAGGTTGAAAGAACTTGTTACCGAAAGGAAACATCATTTTTATTCATTTAATCAGTTGGACAGCCAGACGGTAATTCCATCCGAAATGCTTTTTGCATCGGCAAGCGGACTTGACCCGCATATTTCACCCCAGGCAGCATTGTTACAAGTTAACAGGATAGCAAAAGCTCGACATTTCAATGATATATATAAGCAAAAGCTGATAGTTTGTATTAATGATCTCACAGAAGACCCTCAGTTTTTATGTCTTGGCGAAGTGCGGGTGAATGTATTATTGCTAAATTTAGAAATTGATAAAATTCAATGAACGGTTTTATTGAAAACAGACCTGATCCCGACGAACTTTTAGCTTCTCTGATCACGGAAGAAGAAAAAAGCAAGCGGGGTAAACTAAAAATATTTTTCGGTATGTGTGCAGGAGTAGGCAAAACATATACCATGCTTCAAACTGCTCAGGCCGAGCGATTGAAAGGCAATGAGATTATCATTGGCTACATTGAAACGCACAATCGAAAGGAAACTGCCAGTTTGGTGGAAGGGTTTGAACTTGTTCCACGCAAAATCTATGAATACAAATCCACCTCCGTTCAGGAAATGGATCTGGACGCCATTATTGCACGGAAACCGCAAATGGTGCTGGTTGACGAACTTGCACACACCAATGCACCCGGAAGCCGCCATACAAAACGGTATCATGATGTACAGGAAATTCTTGAAAACGGAATTAATGTATACACTACCCTTAATGTTCAACACCTTGAAAGCCGCTCAGACACTGTTGCCCAGATTACCGGCACCATCGTGCGTGAAACATTACCCGATGAGATTTTTGAAAATGCTGATGAAATAGAGTTGGTTGACCTCACCCCGGATGAACTTCTTGAAAGATTGAACGATGGTAAGGTTTATACACCGGAACGCTCCCGGGAAGCCATTGACAATTTCTTCCGAAAAGGAAACATTACCGCATTGCGGGAAATGGCTTTGCGTATTGTTGCTGATCGGGTTGACCGGCAGTTACACGATTATATGCAACATAAGCGGATTCGTGGTCCATGGAAATCCGGGCTTCATCTTTTAGTTGCTGTTGGCGCAAGTCCCTACTCTGGTAAACTTTTGCGTTGGGCTAAAACCCTGTCGTATTCGATGGGAGCTGACATTCAGGCAATTTATGTTGAAACCTTGCATATACTTTCAGTCAAAGAGCGGGAACAACTTGATAAAAATATAAAGCTCGCAAAACAATTGGGTATAAAAGTCAGGATTATCACCAGCAATGATATCGTGCGGGCTATTGTCGATTTTGCGCTGAAAGAAAACATTACCCACATTATTGTAGGGAAACCACGGGTACGTAACCTGATATCTTTATTCCGGCTTGGCAGGTTTGTAAACAGGCTTATACGTTATAGCGGGAATATTGATGTTTATATTCTTGGTTCCGACAACCAGTCAAAAGACAAATTCAGAGAAAGAATTTCCATTCCCCCTTTTACTTCAACGATCCGACAATACCTGATCATTCCCATCTTCGTTCTTTTAACCTCGGTTGTATGTTATCTTGTGAAGGATTATATCGGGTATCAGGTGGTTTCATTTATTTTGCTGTTCCTCGTTTCTATACTTGCCCTGTTTTTTGGCACAGGCCCTATTTTACTTGCAGCAACCCTGAGTGCTTTTATCTGGGATTATTTTTTCATCCCACCCCAATTTACCATACATATTGAACAAGCCGAAGATGTGCTCATGTTCATCATGTTTTTTATCATTGCACTGCTCAATGGAATTTTAACTTCAAGGGTCAGGCGCCAAGAGAAAAAAATCAGGATCAGGGAGGAACGCACCCATGCGCTTTATCAGCTTACACGAGAATTTTCTTTGGTTTCAGGGATTGATGATGTAACAAAAATCGCTGTGCTATATATTGAAAAATATTTCAGGTTTGACTGTGCCATTCTACTTAAAAATGAATTGAACCAGCTTGAAAGCCAAGTAAACCATGACACAAAAATAAAATTGTCAGAGAACGAAAAGAGTGTGGCCGCCTGGGTTTTTAAACACGCTGCAAAAGCCGGAAAACACACCGACACCCTACCTTCCGCCGATTACACATTTTACCCCTTAACCGGGAATAATGACAACATGGGGGTCATTGCAGTAGCGCAGACCAAGCTATTTACACAGGGAGAAGAGCAATTCTGGGAAGCTTTTTTATCCCAGATATCAGGGAAATTCGAACGTGAATTTTTACGGAATGTTGCAAAAAACACCTTTATTCTGAATGAATCTGACAAACTCTACAAAACCCTTTTTAATTCAATTTCCCACGAATTGCGAATTCCCGTGGCAACAATCATGGGAGCATCAGATACACTGTTAGCCCAAAGTTATTCTGAAGAAACAAGACATAAAATATATTATGAAATTAATACAGCTTCAATCAGGCTCAACAGGCTTATCGAAAATCTGCTGAACATGTCCCGTCTTGAATCAGGACGGATAACGCCGCGCCCCGACTGGTGCGATGTTCATGATTTGGCTCATACCATAGCTGTGAACCTTGAGCATGAGTTGTTGTCTTTTAAATTGGTAACTGTGATCCCGAAGGATATGCCATTGGTATTAATTGATTTCGGACTGATTGAACAAGTACTACACAATTTGATTTTGAATGCAACACAAAACGCATCGGAAGGTACCCGAATTAGGCTCAAGTTCTATTACGACAACGATTTACTCACCATACAAGTGATGGACAGGGGAACTGGATTTCCTACCAGCGAATTATCGTCGGTGTTTAACAAGTTTTACCGGGGGAAAGAGGCCAAAGCAGGCGGCACAGGATTAGGGTTGTCAATCGTTAAAGGCTTTATAGAAGCTCATCATGGATCCGTTGTTGCGGAAAATCGCAAAAACGGTGGAGCTATATTCACCATTAAAATTCCAGTTAAAATATCAGAGATGGACCAATTCAGTAAACACTATACGTAATGGTAAGTCCGGACAACATTCTGATCGTTGATGACGAACTGCAAATTCGCCGGTTACTTGAAATAACACTATCGGCAAACGGTTATAAAATTTCCGAGGCAGCCACTGGCAAAGAGGGTTTGTCAATGGCTGCTACAAGCCAACCTGTTTTAATAATCCTCGATCTGGGTTTGCCTGATACTGATGGTCTGACTGTTCTGAAAAAATTACGTGAATGGTACCTTAAACCCATCATCATTCTTTCAGTGCGGAGTTCAGAGGAAGACATTGTAAAAGCCCTTGACAATGGGGCCAACGATTACCTTACAAAACCATTTCGCACCGGTGAGCTGCTTGCACGAATCCGGGTTGCCATCCGGCAAAGTAAGGGACCTTCTGAAAGCCCCATTCTCAATTTTGGATCTTTAACAATCGATCTTGCCAACCACACCGCTCGTATGAAGAATGAGTTAATAAAGCTCACCTCTACTGAATTTTCACTTTTAGCATTACTGGCAAAAAACGAAGGCAGAGTATTGACCCATCAATATATTCTTAAAGAAGTATGGGGGATGGGCTACATCGAACAAACCCAATATCTCAGGGTTTTTATTGCGCAGCTGCGTAAAAAGGTTGAAGACAATCCGGCTAAACCAAAACTGTTGAATACAGAATCAGGAATCGGTTACCGGTTTGGAAGTTAATTTAGGTTCTGCGTAAACGTTAGCTGAAACCCAAATTTGTCATTTGTCACTCGTCACTTGTCACTCGTTTGCCGTATCTCCTGCAACTGAGCAGGGGTAAGACCTTCCGGTTCCATGCCGGTTGATTTGCAAAGAAGGTATATTTTCGCCGATTTAGCAAGAATGTCAAGGGTGTCAAATGCATCATGAAGGGTATTTCCGATTGCCAGGCATCCGTGTTTTTCCCAGAGTACCGCTTTATGATTCTCCAGCTTCGAAAGTGTTTCCATGGCAATGTGCTCGGTTCCGGCAAGTGTATATGGAACGAATCCGACCCCATCGGGCACGAAAAGCAGGGTTTCGGGGTGCATTCCCCATAGCAGGGAGTTCACGGCCTCTTCCGATTTGAAAGGCGCAAGCTGGGTGAGGGCTATTAATTCGGTGACATGCGCATGCAACACTACTTTTTCAGGAGACTTTTTTTGTAGCAGTTGCTGCTGAATTGCAAGGTGGGTTATCAGTTCGGATGTGGGTTTCACATAATCCCCATCATGATTATCGCCAATGATATGAAATGCCGAACCGGAATCGCTGATATAAACGAAACAAAGATTTTCTGCCGGATTGTCGGCCATGTCGCGCATCCTGGTGCCTGTTCCGCTCACCAGGAAAATGGTGCGCGACAATTCGGGGTATTCCTTTGATAATGGAAAAAAAGGATAGGTGGAAAACCGGTCAAGCTCTCTTTCATGGAAAAACCCGGTAAGGTTGATTGAAAAATTTCCGGCATTTCGTTCGGCCCAACCCCTGTTCCAGAGGTATTGAGCCACGCCGGCAACCTGAAGAAAAACCGGTTTTAGCTCCTTTTTCTGGAAAAGATCTTTGGTAAAGTTCAACAGATCATCGATATTCCCGATCATAGTCGTTTGTTTTTAAAAAATTGTTTCAGCAGAAGACTGCATTCTGTTGTCAGAACGCCGGATGCGACTTGTGTTTTCGGGTGCAACACCGGATAAGCAGTAAGCTGGAATCCCCGTTTTTCATCTGAAGCCCCATAAATAAGGCCACCCAGTTGCGTCCAGAAGGCAGCCCCGGCACACATGACACAGGGTTCAAGGGTCACAAACATGGTACATTCATCCAGGTATTTCCCACCCAGGTATCCGGCAGCAGCCGTAAAAGCCTGCATTTCTGCATGGGCCGTTGCATCGTTGAGCGTTTCGGTAAGATTGTGCGCCCTGGCAATGATCGTCCTGTTGCACACCACTACTGCCCCCACCGGCACTTCGTCCTTGTCAAACGCCTTTTGCGCTTCCTTCAGGGCTTCGTTCATGTAATATTCTGGCGAAAAGATAGGGTAGGTCTTCATGTGTGAATAATATCTATTTCAATGGTCATATAAAATTTCCATGATAATCATTCCTGGTTTACATGAACATGATTCCTGCTGATATTTCAAAATTATGCCGTTTTTCGCTTGCCGTATTACGGATAACAAAAAAAATTATTCCGGCCTGACATCCCCGGAGGGATCAGGGAGGAGATTCTGAAAATCGTTGATTTCATGAGCATCACGCAGATGGTACATCCCGATGCGGGTACGGCAAAGAGCGGTTAAATGTGCTCCGCAACCCAGCGATAGTCCGAAATCGCGGGCAAGTGAACGAATATAGGTTCCCTTGCTGCATACCACGCGGAATTCAACTTCAGGCATGGCAATCCGGGTAATTTCAAATACTGAAATCGTCACCTGCCGGGCTTTTATCTCTACGTTAACTTCCTTTCTTGCCGATTCATAGGCTCTTTTTCCGTCAACTTTAATCGCAGAAAACTGGGGCGGTACCTGTTCGAAGGTGCCGGTAAACTGTTCTGCTGTACTGTGAATGGCTGCCTCCCAGCCTGTCAAAGGTAACGCTTCCGACAGGTTGAAGGTTTGGTCAACTGGTGTTTCCAGATCAAATGACGGGGTTGTCGCCCCTAATTGTAAAGTACCGGTGTATTCCTTCTCCAGTCCCTGAAATTCGTCGATGCGCCGTGTAAATTTTCCGGTGCACAGGATCAGCAAACCGGTGGCCAGTGGATCAAGCGTACCGGCATGGCCGATCTTGATCTTTCTGATGCCCATGCGCTGCCTGATGATGGTTCGCATTTTTCCCACCACATCAAATGAAGTCCATGTGTATGGTTTGTTGACTAACAAAACCTCGCCCGACTCAAACTGAAATGACATTACTGGATGGATAAACTATGGCCTGTAAGGAGGAAAACAATCAGGAAAAGGCCGACAACAATGCGATAATAACCAAATGCCCTGAAACCGTGTTTCGTGAGAAAGGTGATAAATGCCTTGATGGCAATGATGGCGACCACAAAACCCACCAGGTTTCCAAGAGCCAGCAACTGGATGTGGGGAACGGTAAGTATGTCGGGATTTTCCTTCCAGGTATCCCAGAGGCTTTTGGCAAAAGCGCCTGCCAGTGTTGGTACGGCTAAGAAAAAAGAGAACTCGGCAGCAGTTTTCCTTGTCAGTTTCTGCTGCATCCCACCGATGATGGTTGCGGCGCTGCGGCTAAATCCCGGGAAAATAATGGACAGCAACTGGAATACTCCGATGATCAGGGAGTTTTTATACGAGATATCTTCCTCCCGTTCGATAACTGGTTTGTTAAACCAGTTATCAACAAACAACAGCAGAATTCCACCCAGAAACATTACAACAGCAATAAAAATGGGGGTTTCCAGAACCCGGTCAATGTGTTTTTTCAACAAAATCCCCACAAAAGCAGCCGGCAAAAAGGCAATAAACAACTTCAGGTAAAAACTCAGTTTTTTGAAATCCAGGAATTTCCGCCAGTACAATATGATCACCGAAATGATGGTGCCAAACTGGATGTTCTCAATAAAAAGTTTCGTAAAAGCGTTTTTTTCTATCCCGAGGATGGCTGAAGTCAGCGCCATATGTCCCGTGGAGGAAATAGGCAGGAATTCGGTGATCCCTTCAACGATGGCGATGATGATTGCCTGAATAGCGGTCATTAATCCTTCGGCTTTTTCATGATGGCAAAGACCTCAATCACATAGCCTGCAAGGATGAGGATCGGAGCCAGGGTGATGCGACGGAAACTAAAAATTTCCGGATTGAATGTGTTGGGATCAGTTGATCCGCCGCCAATCATCAGCAGAAATCCGATGGCGATGAATGCAAGCCCGATCAACATCAGGCGATAGTTCTCTTTGCCAAAAGCAAACTCACCTACATTGGTGGTTTTCATCGGTTGTTCTTCACTTTTTCCGTGTTTGGAAGCAGCTGACTGGTGTTTCGTCGGTGCCGGGTTTATGCTCTTATCCATGATTTAAAGGGAATTGAACGGCAAAATTACAGAAATTTTAAGAATATCAGGTATATAATAAATCGGTACGGATGCGCAAGTACTTCCGTACGGCAAACCAGGTGGATATCCAGGATATGAATGCCCCAAGCAAAAAGAGAAAAAATACGAGGGCAATCAGCATCATGGGATCCTGCAACTCGAGTAGTTCGGGAAGTTGTTCAAGGGCGAAATAAACCAGCAACATCAGCATGAGCAGCGCAAAAAAAGCGCTGATGCCTCCATGGAATATGCTGCGGACAAGCAGGGGCCGGCGGATAAATCCTTCGGTGGCCCCTACCAATTGCATGCTGCGAATGATGAACCTTTTGGAATAAACCGACAACCGGATGGTATTGTTGATGAGTACGATGGCAATGAACAACAAAATGGCACTGAATCCAAGAAGGATCAGGCTTATTTTTTCAATGTTGCTGTTGATTGCATCCACAAGCGATTTCTGGTAAAAAACCTCCTTAACCTCAGGATTGGCCAGGAGCTGTTTTTCAATGCGGTAGAGGCTGTCGGCATTGGCATATGGCGCTTTTATCCGCAGATCAATACCCGGAAGCAGGGGATTATACCCTAGAAATCCGATGAAATCTTCCCCAAGATCTGATTTGAGCTTTTCGGCAGCCCGTTCACGGGGAATGTATTCGCTCGACTTCACATAGTATTTTCCATCGAGGGTCTTCTTCAGTTGCAGGATTCCCGACTCTTTCACCCCTTCACGGATCATGATGGAAAAGCCAATATTTTCCCTGACATAATCCGACAGCATCCTGGCGTGAAGCATAATTAGCCCGAACAGCCCCATGAGAAAGAGCACAAGGGTAATGCTGATGACCGTAGTCAATTGCGCTGTTGCGATCCTGCGGCGGTAATAGGGTTCTTCCTGTTGGCTCATGCGGTTTAAAAATGCGTGCTAAAATTACGTAAATTTTACTACTTGTTCTTTTTTTCTCCCCTGATCATCTCCTTTTGTGCTTTCGAATTGATTCCCATGGTCGATTTCAGGCCACTCAGGCTGCTTTTCCACACGAAGTTGAAAAATCCTTTTGATAAATCCCGTTCAAAATAAATCTCACCTTGTCGTGTTTTTCCATTTTCCCCGGGGTTGCTCTCAGGCAAAATAAAATTTACAACTTCTGTCAGCAGCGATTGTTCAAGGTTATTCCATGTTCCCGGCTTGGTTGGGTAAAGGCGGATGGCAAGGTTATTATACCTGACGATTAACCGGCCGGTGGCCTTTTCGTTGTTCGCGTTCATCTGAACGATTTCAGTCATGGTGGCTGTCCCCCGTTTTATGGCCACAGGCAACAGCTTTGAAAGCATGGGGTTGATAGCGGTGAGATCAAGTTCGCCGACGGTTGAATGTAAGGTAAAGGAATCCGAATCATGACGGGTTTGAAATTGAAACCACGACTCCGTTGGCGCCAGGCCCATCAACCTCGAGGTGCCATAAAGATTAAGGGTGTTGAACCCTGACAGGGTTATGAACCCTGTCAGGGTGGCATTCATCCGGTCAAAAAATATCCTGCCGGGTTCATCACCTTTTTGTTCTTCATAGCAAGCGAAACCATTTGAGAGGGAAATGGTATCGATACTTGCCGGGAATTTGATTCCTGCGATCATCTGGCCAGGCATCAAGGGACGTCGCCATTCAGGAAAAAGCAACCGTTTGTCGCAATATGCTTCAAGGTTTACGCCATCCAGATTCACCCTGACAGCATGAAAATACCGGTCGCTGACTAATTTTCGGAAATCAAGTTTCGAGACTGTTATCCGGGGAACTTTAAAAACAATCCGGTTGGTCTGATAACCCACCTTGCGGGCAAAATCGATCCGGCTGTAATTCGGGATGATTGTAAACGTATCCAAAAACACACTTGCCGATCCGGTTGAAAAGCCAAACCGGCCAATGGTGCAGGTATACATGCTGTCGGGCAACATCCATGAAAAGCCTGGGGCCGACACTGATATATCGTCGGCATTGAACAACGGTGTACCGGCCGGGTTTGCACGGGTGGCAGAATCGACCTGAAACCGGGTCACCGTAACCATGACAGTTTTTAACGCATACGATCGGGTTTTGTCAAGCCGGTGTATGATCAATCCGGCATCGGCGCCTAAAATGGAAACCTTATGCACAGACAGGGTATTCATGAAGGGTGGAATTTTAATAAAGCTCGCGGGATCAACCTGCCTGGGAGCGGCTGCTTTCATCTCATCCTGCCAAATCTCAACGGAAACCGAGGGGTGATCAACATACAGCGTATCGAGCAGCCACTGGTTGTCGAATATTGCGCGGTCGAAATAAAACCCATTGAACCGGATTTCAGGGATGGAGATGGCTGTCATGATTTTCCGGTCCGGATTTTCTAAAAACCGTTTAAGGGGCGAAACCCTGATACCCTTCAGGATGATGTCGGCTGGATAAGAATGAACTTCCAGGCTGCGGGCTTCAAGTTCATAGGTGCTGTCTGCTATGATGGCCCGCAAAGGAATTACCTTAAGTTGAAGAGAATCGAATTTAATAAGCCCGTCATGATACCCTTTTTGTGGAAGGTGAACGGTAGCATCAAGCACAGCAAAATCGATATCTTTCAGCGAGAAGTAGGAGGCCTTGCGATCTTCTTCACCATCGTAGGAAAAGGTGCCCTTTTTGACGATGCACCGGCCAATTTCAAACGTCCTGACAAAATTGGTTGTTTTAAGCAGTTGTGACGCCTGAAAAGTTCCTTCAGGCCGGACGTTGTTGTTGCTTTTCAAGTGAAGCACCGGATTTTCGAGAATAATCTGATTGGCTTTAACTACATTTTCAAGAAAGAGTTTTTTATGGTTCAAACCGGTAAGTTGAAGTTTTTTAAGCGAGAAATCAAAAGTCAATGATTGCCGCTTGGCCGGATGAGCGTTGAATTTCAAGGGTCCCGCTGTTTTAAATACCTCAACGTTATTAGCCTCTATCAGTGAATCACGGGTTACAATGTGTACCCTGTTGGCCTGCAGATGGCTGAGGCTGTCGGGCGAAACAATCGAAAGCGAATTCAGATCGAGGTCAAAATCCTGACTGTAAAAATACCCCTGCTGATTCATTCCATGCACCGAATCGATCAGAAACTGTTGCATCGTAAGGCTGAAACTGCATGAGGCGAGGGGTATCGCACTTCCGTTCTGCTCTGTTGAAAACCGGCAGAATCCATTTGAAATCTCAATTTCTCTCCCTTTAACGATCCACAGATATTTCTTCAAAAGATCATATACCACCTCCCCATTCTGCTCCTCAAAAAAATCCTCTGGTTTTTTAAATCGCGGATCGGGGTTCTTGGGTGGCCGGAAACGAGTGTACCTGATCTCCGGTTCACTGATAGCAAGACGGTCGAAATCAAATATCCGGTTGTTAAAAACCCTTTTCATGTCTATCCCTGTAAAAGTGAGCCTGGGCACCCGGATATCCATGGTGTTGCCAGGGTCGGTTTGTTGCATTGCTTTAGCCTGCCGGCCGGGAAAAATAATGCATTGGGAAACATCAATCAACGATTTTCGTGTCGAAAAACAGATGCTCGATGCATTGACATAATGAATGCCATCGCGCAGGAACAATGAGAAATTATCCAATGACAATTCAAGACCATGAGCATAAAAAATCCGGTCGGGGTCCATGTAAGAAACAGAATCGAGCCGGAACTCGTTGAGATCAAGATTGACTTTGCCAATTCGCAGTTCCGGTTTTTTATCGGTCAGGTTGGCGAAAAATTCAAAAGAGGCGTTTTTTATCAAAAGTGAATCGATGCTCACGTACCGGAGTTCTTTGGCAACAATGGTATATAATCCGGCCAGGTTGATTTTTTTCTTTGTTTTATGATTTGTTGCGGTTCCCGGCGGAAGATTTTTCCTGTAAACCCTGACAAAAAAATCATTCAGCTTTACTGCATGAATTTGAACTTCCTGGTTAGTCATGGCTCTGTATAGATCGATTCCCTGGATTGAAAAACCCGGCAAGTCAAGTCGAAAAAAATCACCGCTTGCAGCCTTTAGCTTCTTTTTGGCTTTGAAATTTGGCAACAGGGAAAGTTTTTTACCGTAAAGCCGTGATTTAGTCAGTGAGAACCCGAGCTCCTCTGCCTTAAGCACATAGAGGCTATCTGCAAGCATGTACTCAACATTGTGTACGATAAGGTCAACATCGCGGGAATAAAAAACCCGGGCGTGGTTGTAATAGCTGAACCGGTTTACCAACACGTCTCTTAAAATCGCATTGAATTCATACTCACCCGAGGTTTCACGCCCGGCCGTTTGGTGAGATTTACTTAAAAACCTCCCCCTGTCTACGACAACCGAATCGACATGAAAATCCTTAAAAACACTGGAAACAGCCGGGTAAATGTCTTCATAAATCACCCGCCATCTGTTGTGAAGGGCTGTTGAAGTGTCGCGATACCCGACAATACTGAGTACCGGGCGAAGCAACGTTAACTGGCGAAAGTTGATCCTCCTGGCGGAATAGATCTGCCTGAAATGGACTTTGTCAATGGTGAGAGATGAAAATGATAGCTGGTACAGCGAGCTGGCAACTTTGCCCAGTGATTTCAGCCGCTGGTATTGCAGGGTATCGGGGATCAGTTCAAAATTATTTATCTCAACCTTGCCGGTAAGGATGTTCACATGCAATGTACTAAAATCAGCCCGGTAGAGCCCGTCGCTGGAAACACGGATTTTTTCCTGCAGATACTTTCGCAAAATCCGTTCACCAAAATAGTTGAAACCAAGAAAAACCCCAAGGAATGTAATCAGCAGCAGAAACAACAGGCTAAACAAAACAATCAGCCGGGTGCGTGAATGGCGTTTTTTCAGTTTTATGCTTTTTTGCGGTTCCTGTTCGGCCATTCAGCAATGTGGTTTGTTTTTCAAAGGTATACATTTTCGCGGTTCGTGCGAATTGCCTAATTTTGCAATTAAATTATCCGCTGCAAGCAGCGGGGAATTAACCCAAATGACCCCACCCCACCCCCTCCCCTTGAATGGGAGACCCTATGTTTGCAAAATGAAGCATAAGACTGGAAATTTATTAGTTTTAAGGTACCAAACTATAAACCATAAAAAACCAGCCTTATGCAAACACAAAGTAACAAAATTGATTTTAATGGACAGAACATTTATGTTG
>CAIYES010000435.1 GCA_903925275.1 uncultured Bacteroidales bacterium | reverse complement strand
GAAGTGAAGCCGGAACCGGTTAAAGTTGTAAAGCCGGAATTAACCCTCATGGAGAAAATTCTTAAGGTTGAAAATCTCCAGCTTATCATCGAAAAAAGGGCAAAATTGGTGCAAACCCGCTCTGAACTGGAACGTTTCCAGATTTCCTCCAACGACTTCAACTGTTCCATGCGGCTGAATGACTCAGACGGGAACGTTTTCACCACCAGCTTCACCCCTGGAGTTAAAAAGGTGATTGATTTTCTAAAGTCATCATTCGATGTAAGCATTTCAGAAGCTGAAGAGAAGATCAACTTCTGAATCTTCGGGAGTTCCACCCTTGGGGGCGGAACTCCCGTTTTTAATGATCGTAAAGGCAATGCTAAACCAATGATAAATCTGCTTAATTTGCAAAGCGAAATTTGTAGAATATAAAATGGTAAATCACAACGAAATATCTGATTTCATCTGGGGAATTAAAGAGCATATCCGCGATGAATATGCAGAGAAAGACTACGAAGACGTCATACTGCCTTTTACTTTATTGCGACGCATTGATTGCGTTTTGGAAGGAACCCATGAAAATGTAGTTAAAGCCAACGAGAAATTCAAGGATAAGGCGACAGCGGAAGTACTGGACCAACTTTTAAAGCAGGCATCAGGACAGAATTTTTACAACAAATCGGATTATACGTTGGTTGGTCTTACAAAAGACATCAATAATATTGGTGTTAACTTTGATGCATACCTGAAGGGTTTCAGCGAGAACATCAAGGATATCCTGCTCAATTTTAGCGGCGGTCCGGAAAAAGGCTTATCGCCTATTTACGAAACACTGTTACGCAAAGACCTTCTTTTAATTGTTACAAAAGAGTTTGTTTCCTCTAAAATTGATCTGCACCCGGGCAAAGTCAGCAATCACGATATGGGGACCATCTTTGAAATCCTAATCCGTAAATCGAAAGAAACAAGCAATGAAAAGGCCGGACAATATTTTACTCCCAGGGAAATTGTACGGCTGATGGTAAACCTTGTGTTTGCCAATGAAACAGAGAAACTTAAAAAAACCGGTGCCGGTATCAATATTTATGACCCATGTTGCGGAACGGGTGGAATGCTTACCACAGCTAAAGATTACCTGCAGGAATCGATCAATAAAAATCTTGATGTCTGGGTTTATGGGCAGGAGATAAACGAAAAAACATACGCTATCGCCAAATCTGATTTATTGATGAAAGGCGAAGATGCAGAGAATATCAAGCACGGAAATACCATTACCAAAGACAGACTGATCGGAAAAACCTTCAACTACATGCTCACCAACCCGCCTTTTGGCGACGATTGGAAAAACATGCGTGAATTTGTTGAAAACGAAGCCGAAGAAAAAGGATTCAGTGGTCGTTTTGGTGCAGGAACCCCCGATGTGAGCGATGGTTCGTTTTTGTTTCTGCAACACATGATCAGTAAAATGAACCCACAGGGAAGCACCATCGGCATTGTGTTTAATGGTTCGCCCTTGTTTAATGGTGATGCCGGTGGCGGATGGAGCAATATCCGCGGCTGGATCATGGACGACCCGAATGATTTACTTGACTGCATCGTTGCCATGCCAAAAGATTTGTTTTACGGTACAGGCATCGGCACATATGTGTGGATTTTAAACAATAACAAACCGGCAGGCAGACGTGGTAAAGTGCAACTGATCAACGCCGTTCATTCAAAGTTTACCAAAAAAATCAAAAGTCTCGGGAAAAAGCAATATGAAATCAGTGATGACGGCATCACCCTGATCACCAGTATTTACAAAGCCTACCGGGAACACAGTATTGAATTGGAAGAAGAAAACCCCCACAAACCGGGCGAAAAGATCAAGCGAATGGTTGATGTAAGCAAGATCTTCGATGTTGTTGATTTTAAATATACGAAGGTGATTGTTGAGCGACCGTTACGATTGTCTTATGAGATAACCGACGAGAAAATTGAAGCGCTCAAAGTTCATCCTAAGTTCATTGAATTCGCAACCAGTAAAAAGAAAGAGAAGAATTCCGCTGAAGCTGATATTGCGAAAGGAAAAACAATCCAGGATAAAATCCTGAAAACGCTTGCTGGTTTTTTTGGTAAGCCAAGAGAAATGAATGATACCTATTTCTTTATTGTGTTTGCAAAATTATTCGGAAGCCAACCAGGCAAAGCATTGCTGAAAATGTACCGTGACACCCTGGGCGAAAAGGATGAGGCAGCCGAAGTGGTTTTTGCCGACCCGTTTGAGATTCCTTTACAAAAAGGAAGAATCTGTGATTGGAAAGAAAAACCTTTGCAGGATGCCGACCTGCGCGATAGTGAAAGCATCAAATGGAAAGAAAATATTGATGATTATTTTGAACGGGAGGTATTGCCCTTCGCCCCCGATGCCTGGATGTATCGGGAAAAGGATAAAATCGGCTATGAAATTCCGTTTACTAAGTTCTTCTATGAATATAAACCTTTGCGCGATCTGAGTGTGATCATGCAGAATATTGATGACCTTGAAGAAGAGACGGAGGAATTGTTAGATGAGATTAAAGAAGTGCAAAAATGAAACCGTATCTGGATTATAAATGTAATTGTTTTCATTGGATAGGAAATATACCACAGGGTTGGAATTTTAGGAAACTTCGTAGGATAACCAAAGAACATCGACAAGGTTATTATATTGAGGAGGATTATATTGAAGAAGGTGTTAAGTTAATTAGAATCACAGATCTACACGAAAATGGCAGTGTTGACTATTCTCAAATGCCATATGTAAAAATAACACTGGATAATGAAAGGTTATTTTCATTATCAACAGGTGACTTTTTATTTCCAAGAACAGGTTCCATTGGCTTGTTGGGTTATATAGAAACTCCTGAAAGAGCTGTTTTTGCATCATATTTAATACGTTTTAGATTTAACAGCAATCTGTTAATTACAAGATATTTATATTATTTTTTTATTT
>CAIYES010000434.1 GCA_903925275.1 uncultured Bacteroidales bacterium | reverse complement strand
GTTGCAATCATTGAAAATATTTATTGCATCTTATACATTATCTGCATTATCTGCATTATCTGCATTATCTGCATTATCTGCATTATCTGCATTATCTGCATTATCTGCATTGTCTGCATTAATTTTATAGCACTAATTTTAAATTTAAAATTTAATAGAATCATATGACACTGATTATAAAAGGGGCAGGCCTGACCATCGAAGATGTGGTTCGTGTTGCCCGCCATAATGAAAAAGTAGAACTGGCTCCTGAAGCCATTGAACGTATCCATAAATGCAGGGCCATGCTGGAGCGGAAAATTCTCGCTCACGAGATCATGTATGGCGTTAATACCGGTATTGGTGAATTTTCCGAAATGGTGTTGAATGACGACCAGGTCAAGGATTTCCAAAAGTACCTTATATATAACCATGCGGCAGGAATCGGTGATCCGATGCCCCTCGACTGGGTGCGCGGCGCCATGCTTGGGAGGATCAATGTGCATGCACATGGAAATTCGGGTTCACGGTTGGAGATCACACAAACCCTGGTGGACATGCTTAATCGCGGTGTTACCCCCATGGTTTGTCAGAAAGGTTCAGTTGGCGCATGTGGCGATCTTGCCCCCATGTCGCAGATTGCCTTGCTGATGATGGGCGAAGGCCAGGCATATTATCAGGGAAAGCTGATGACCGGGAAAGAGGCACTCGATGCCGCCGGAATTCCTGTTCCCGGACTGCAGGCCCGCGACGGGTTGGCCACCATCAATGGTTCCAATGTTTTAACTGCCATGAGCGCGCTTTTCCTGTTTGATGCCAACAACTGGCTGAAACAGGCTGAGATTGCCGCCTCCATGTCGCTCGAAGCCATGAAGGCCAATATGCGTCCCTACAGCCCAAAACTACATGAAATCCGCGGTTTCAAAGGTGCTGTACGAAGCGCTGCCGCCATCCTTAAATGTGTTACCGGTGGCGACCTGGTGGAAGGAAAAGTAAAATGCAAGGTGCAGGATGCCTATTCCATGCGCTCCACACCCCAGGTGATCGGCGCCGCCCATGATGCATTGGCATATGCCCGGTCACAGGTCGAAATAGAGCTAAATGGTGTGGGTGATAACCCGATTTTCTTCCCCGATGAAAACCTGCAACTTTCCGGTGCCAACTTCCAGGGATCACCTGTTTCGGTACCCATGGACATGGCGGGTTATGTGATCACCATGGTTAGTGTTATGAGCGAACGCCGCATGAACCGGTTGAATAACCCAGCTTTGAGCGTCGGCCTTCCGGCATTCCTCACCAAAGGAGCAGGGATGTTCAGCGGACTTATGCTGAGCCAGTATACAGCCGATATGCAGATCGTTGAACAACGCATCCTGTCGGCACCCGCATCGATCCAGTCCATTCCTGCCGCCACCGATCAGGAAGACTTCGTTTCCATGGGCATGAATACCGCCTTGAAAAATTTCCAAATCCTCGACAATGCTTACGGTATCCTTGGAATCGAACTAATGGCTGCTGCCCAGGCACTCGATTTCAGGGAATATAAATTCGGGGCTGGCGTGACAAAGGCAAAAGAGGTTATCAGGAAATACGTTGCATTCCTCGAAGTTGACCGCCCGCTTTACCCCGATCACAACGCCATGAAAGAACTCGTGAAATCCTGTGAAATCCTGACTGAAGTAGAAAAGATAGTTGGAACTTTGGAAAAATGACGAATAACAAATGACGAATGACAAGTGACGAGTGACAAGTGAATATGGAAGTCTGAGTCCACCCATAAAACTCTTTTTCACCGCGACGCGAAAACTTATATATTTGAATTTTAAATGCTTGCTGTTTTATTATTTTTTTGACTTTTCAGATTAGGCTCAAGTCTGGCATTAAAATTTCTGAATGATTTCTTTTCATTCTGCTATCTAATTTCTATATTCGTACTTTCATTCGTCATTTGTCACTTGTCACTTGTCACTTGTCATTTGTCACTTGATATTCGTTATTCGTAAATTTTAAAAATCATCAAATTATGGAAATCTTAAATTCTTTTCCTTATTGGCCCTTTTTAGTTGCCCTGATTATTCCCATCCTGATTTTTGCCATCACGACTGCTATGATCGAACTCGTGGGCGCATGGTTAATGTTCGAGAAAGCCGGTGAACCTGGCTGGGCGGTGCTCATCCCGATCTACAACCTTCTTATCGCTATTAAAATTGCCGGTAAACCCTGGTGGTATATCCTTTTACTGATGATCCCGATAGTGAACATAGTCATTATCATCATCACGCTCGATGGTTTATCGAAAAATTTCGGAAAGACCACCGGATTTACGGTAGGCCTTTTTTTCCTGCGGTGGATATTTATCCCCATTCTCGGGTTTGGCAAGTCAGTGTATACCGGTGATAAATCAAATTTCGGCGCATAAAAAATGGAAGAACTTACCCCGCAACAAATCCCGGAAGCACAGTCGAAGCGGCCAAACATGCTTACCGTACTATGCATTTTAACCTTCATTGGCAGTGGAATGCAATTGCTTTCTTCTTTAATTATTGCAGGATTTTATGATATTTTCGTACAAATTGCACATGAGTTTGCCGAAAAATTTAACAATCCGGGATTCGACCAATTCAGCGAAGTCAGGCCGGTTTTTTTTCTGATTTCTGCCATTTTATATGCCGGTTCTGTTGCGGGAGCCATTTTAATGATGAACATGAAAAAATCGGGGTTCCATGTTTATACGATTTTTCAGATCCTGCTGATCATTGCTACCATGTATTTTATGCATCTTTCAAGACCTGATGCCCTCGAAGTCCTTTTCTCAGGTCTTTTCATCTTCCTATACAGCATGAACCTGAAATTTATGAAGTAATATGAACGAAGATGCCGTAAGCGTTAAAACGACAGAAACCGGACTGGTTAAGCCCCGTCCGGTTTTTCTTCCCATGCTGTGTCTGTTTGCCTTTGTTTTTTTTGCCTTGCTTACTATTCTATTTTTCACCTGTTTATTCTATTCAGGTACAATAACACGTGTAAAGAACCTGTATATCTCCGACGATATCTATTCGGGCAAACAATTGTTGTTCTTTTTCATCGCCGGATTTTTGCTTCATGGTATTGCATTTGCAGGATCTGTTCTTATATGGTATAGACGAAAAATCGGTTACTATTTTCTTGCGCTCTCCTGCCTCATCCTTGCCACCAGCCAATTTTTTCAACCACACATCGCCATTGGTACAACAGGGGTGTATATCGTCATGATCATCCTTTTTGGTCTTTTTTTTAAACGATTGTATTGATTTGCTTGATTAACAATATTTTATAGATTTATTGTGATGTTATGTTTTGCCCCTGACACCTGGGAATCCTGTTATTTTATGAACATTGTTAAATTATTATTAAATTTTTGTTAATTTCTTGTTGGTTACATTAAAAGTATTGCTTAAAATTGCAGTTAGAAATTAACATCCTTGGCAATTAACCACCATATATATACCATTCAGTTGGCCGAAATAGGGTCATACTCCCGAATGAATTTTAATAGATCACTGATAATTAACACATTTACTAACAAAAATCAAACTGTATGAGAAAATTTACGATTTTCCTTGCCCTTATGTTTTTCATAGGGTTGCAAGTTGCCCATGCCCAGCGTACAATTTCGGGCAAGGTGACAAGTTCAGATGATGGATCCGGAATTCCGGGAGCAACCATCCTCGTTAAAGGCACTGCTGTCGGGGCAATTACCGATGTTGACGGAAAGTATACCCTCAACGTGCCAAAGGATAAAACCATCCTTCTTGTTTCGTATGTAGGGATGAAAACCCAGGAAGTTGAACTGGGAACTGACAACGTTTTGAATGTCACCCTTCAGCCCAGTGTTCAGGAGTTGGAAGGGGTTGTTGTCACTGCACTCGGTGTAACCCGCGAAAAGAAAGCGCTTGGTTATTCTGTGCAGGATGTCAAAGGTGGTGCCCTCCAGACTGATGGAACCGCCAATGTGATCAACCAGCTTTCAGGTCGTATCGCGGGTGTTCAGGTTACTGCTGCATCAGGGAACATGGGTGGTTCATCCCGTATCCTGATCCGCGGTATCAATTCAATCTCCGGAAACAATCAGCCTTTGTTTGTTGTTGACGGAACCATCATCGACAACAGCGATTTTAACACCAACAACGCTGCACGTGGTGCCGGTGGTTACGACTACGGCAACATGGCCCAGGATATCAATCCTGATAACATTGCCTCGATCTCCGTTTTAAAAGGTGCCAATGCTGCCGCTCTTTACGGTTCGCGCGCTGCCAACGGTGTTATCCTCATCACTACAAAAAAAGGTGCTGCTCAAAAAGGAAAAACGATTGGTGTTGAATTCAGCACCGGCTTGAGTTTCGAACAAGTTTCCTATCTCCCCGATTATCAGAACGAATATGGCGGAGGTAACGGTGGCATTGGTGCAGGCTGGGAAGTGAAAACCTATGCGGATAACAGTGGTTACTATAAAGTACCCGCTGCCGACGGTTCTTATCAATCCTTTGACCTCGGTATGGATTATGGTATTGATGAAAGTTTTGGTCCTGCCTATTCTTCTAAAGCAGGCGCCTACCTTAACGATGCCGGATACGGCATTGATCTCACCGGAACTATTTATGAAAATCAACCACTCATGTATCGTCCCTGGAATAGTTTTGATAAATGGGATACCGAAAATTATGGTAAATCGATTGAATGGAAAGCCCCTGCCCATGATGTGAAGGATTTCTTCAAAACAGGGATCGGCTGGACAAACAATGTGGCCTTCACAGGCGGCAGTGATAAAGCCACGGTCCGTCTTGGCCTCGGTACCTTTAATTCTACAGGCTATATGCCGGAATCAACGCTCGACCGCTATACTGTCAATCTAAGCGCCAGCGCCAACCTTACCAAAGATTTTAAAGCTTTCGGCGAGGTAAACTATATCACAACGAAAACCAAAGGCCGTCCTGAAACAGGATATGGTGACGTTAACCCTGTTGAGCGTTTCAACCAGTGGGGACAACGCCAATTGGACATGAATGTTCAAAAAAGCTATATCAATCCTGACGGAACCCAGCGTTCATGGAACCGCACCTCGATGGATGATGCTACTCCCGCCTATTCAAACAACCCTTACTGGGATCGTAACATGAACTACCAGAATGACAAACGCGATCGCTACTATGGAAACGTTGGTCTCTCCTGGCAAATCACAAGTTGGTTGCGTGCACAGGGTAAATTCAACCTCGACAACTATTCATTCCGTACACAGGAACGTGTTGCAATCGGTTCGGCTTCCCAATCATTCTATCGTGAGCAGATCCGTCAGAACTCGGAGTTGAATGCCGAATTTCTCTTCCTCATTGATAAAACCTTTGCCAAAGACTGGCGTTTAAGTGCAAACGTAGGCGGAAATATGATGGATCGCAACTACAAACTGAACTCCGGTTCGACGGTTGGCGGATTAATCATTCCTGAACTTTATACCTTGAGCAATTCATTTACCAACGTTGCAAGCGATTACAAATCATGGAAGCGCATCAACAGTCTTTACGGAAGCGCATCATTAGGATGGAGAAGCATGGTTTACATTGATATTACCGCTCGTGAAGACTGGTCATCCACGCTGAAAAATACACCAAACTATTTCTATCCAAGCGTTTCATTAAGTTGGGTTGTTTCCGAACTTCCCGCCATCAAGGAAGCCAAATGGCTGACCTTTGCAAAAGTAAGAGGTGGCTGGGCAAAAGCAGGTAACGACGGACTTCCTTATCAGACTTCGATTACCTATGCCAACTTCCTGGATGCCAATGGATATCCCTATCACTTCCCACCCAACGCCCTCTATACCCTACCTACCACACTCAACAACCCCAATCTGGTAAATGAAATGACCACTTCATGGGAAATTGGTGCCGAACTCAGGGTACTCGATAACCGCCTTGGCCTTGACTTCACCTATTACAGTAAAAAATCTGTTAACCAGATCATTCCCGTTGCTATTTCGGGCGCTACCGGATACTCATTTGAACTCCTGAATGCAGGTGAAATCACCAACAAGGGATTCGAACTCTTCCTGACTGCCATTCCTGTCCGCGTGAAGAAAGCGTTCGAATGGACATTTACCGCCAACTTCGCCAGAAACAGAAACATGGTGGTTGATATCGCCCCAGGAATCGACAACTTACAGTTAGGTGTTGGTCCGTTTAACATTACTGTAAATGCTGCAGTTGGTCAGGAATACGGCCAGCTTATGGGAACCGATTTTATCTATGACGAAAACGGCAACAAGGTAGTTGGCTCCAATGGCCGTTACCTGAAGTCGGGTGTAAAAGCCCTTGGTACCGTTCTTCCCGATTGGAATATGGGCGTTGGCAACGAATTCAAAATCTTTGGCTTTGACGTTCGCGTACTTGTTGACATCCAGCATGGTGGCAATTTCTTCTCCACTACGAAAATGTGGGGAACCTATACCGGGATCCTTGCTGCATCCGCTGCGAATGGCATTCGTGAAAATGGTGTCGTAATTGATGCCCAGGTTGCCAAATACGATCCGGTCACTGGTCTCGTGATGTACAACCCCGATGGAACTGCCCAGGTTACTGGCCAAAACACAAAGAACATTCCTGCCTACACCTGGACAACTGACCATTACAACGGTCCTGCCGCACAGAACATCCTTGATGCAAGTTATGTCAAACTGCGCGAAATTACCGTTTCCTATACCATTCCTGCAAAACTTACCGGCCCCATCAACAACCTTAAAATCGGTTTGTTCGGCAGAAACCTCGCAACCTTCGGAACCGCCATGAAGGGTATCGATCCTGAACAGAACACCAGCTCCGGCAACATCCAGGGTATTGAAGGTGCAGGGTTACCATCGCTCAGAACATTTGGTTTCAATGTTGGCTTTAACTTTTAATCTTGAAAGGAAAAAACTATGAAAACATTAATAAAACTGTCACTTGGGTTGTTTTTAGTACTCTTTGCAATAGGGTGTACCAAAAACTTTGAGAAGGTTAATGAGAACCCGAATCAACCCGCACTAGTTACGACTGCCTCACTTCTCACCGGAGTTCAGAAAAGTCTCTGTGATGATATCTATGATGAATGGTGGGGTGGACGTCAGAGTTTGCTCTATGCACAATACTGGTGCCAGCGCAACTACCCTTCCGAAGATCGTTACGCCATCCGTCAGAATGTCAACAACCAATACTGGCGTCAGATCAACCATTCTGTTATGAACCTCGTACAGATCATCAAACTTAATACCGACGCTGATACAAAGGCCGTAGCCAGCATTTCCGGGTACAATGCCAACCAGATTGCGGTTGCGACCATTCTCAAAGTATGGGCCATGCAAATAATGGCTGATACCTGGGGTGATATTCCTTACTCGGAAGCATTTAAAGGCGCTGCCAACCCAACGCCAAAATACGACAAACTCCAGGATATCTATGCCAGTTTCCAGAAGGAACTGAAAGATGCCGTCAATATGATTGACTTAAACGAATCGGGCTTCACATCAGGCGATGTGATCTATGGTGGCGATATGTCTCTGTGGAAAAAGTTTGGTAATTCACTCCGCCTGCGCGTTGCAATGCGTATATCGAATACAGACGCCTATGCTGCGGCAAAAGCGATTGTTGCAGAAGAAGGTATTGAATTTATGACATCCAATGCCGACAATGCTGTATTCCCTTACATCGGCCAAGCACCCAACAACTCACCGTTGTATGATGCCTTTTGGACCTCTGCCCGGAACGATTTTACTACATGCGCAACTTTGGTTGATATGCTGAAAGGCCAAACTGACACCCTGAATACAACCAGAATAAATCCTTTCGCTGGTCTCGTCGATCCACGTTTACAAGTTTATTCACGTCCCAGAGCCGGTAATTACAAGGGAATGCCTTATGGCATGACCGAAGGACAAACCCAGACCTATTGGAATAAAAAGGTATGTCCAACTTTCTATGGCGCTGCAGCTTATGATCCTTCAACAGCCCCGGTTATTCTGAATTCAAAATTTGCACCTGTGTACATGGAGTATGCTGAAGTCGAATTCATGCTTTCAGAATTGAACTCCTGGGATCAATTGCATTACCTCAATGGTGTAAATGCCTCTATCGATAAATGGAGAGATATCTCTGTCCAACTCGAAGGCAGGGATGCTGACTGGGTAGCTGCATTTGAAGCCACCAAGACGGCCTATCTCGAAGCACTCCCCGTTGCCAGCAAAACAACGGTTATGGCTCAGAAATATATTGCCTTCTTTAACCAGGGATATCAGGCCTGGGCAGAATACAGAAGGACCGGCGAACCTCAATTCCTGCTCCAGCCAGGTCAACATTCAACCGGCGTTGTCGGCGGGCCATATACTGATTTTATTCCTTTGATTTCTATCACGACCATTCCCTGGCGTATGACCTATCCGCAGCAGGAATTCACCGTGAACGCCAGCAGTGTTAAGGCAGCTGTTGCCCAGATTGGCGTAGATGAAATGTCCCAGAAACTTTGGTGGGAATAACATAATGTTTGTTTATTAAATAAAGAAGGCTGCCATACGACAGCCTTCTTTATTTATCCCAATTCATATCTCCCTGATCCAGCAGCGTCGTCGGATGTTAACCCGGTTATCATAATTTTTCCAGATGGAAATAGCTTTGAAATTTTCTTCCAGTTGCGGGTGGGTGCGCGCTAGTTTCATCCCGGCATCCATGTAAGCTTTTGTGAGTTCGTGATATACCAAGGCCAATACACCTTTTCCCTGGTAATCGGGGCGCACTCCTATTAAGTACATATCAATAATGTCATTTTTCCGCATGGCGCGCCACAGGTGAAAAAAACCAAAAGGAAATAACGATCCTTTTGCCTTTTGAAGCGCAAGGGAAAGGCTGGGTATGGTAACGCCAAATCCCACAACATTGTCTTGTTCATCAATTACCATGGAAACAAATTCGGGCCTGATAAATCCAAAATACTGTTTGGTGTAGTAGTCAATCAATTCCGGGGTCAGTGTTGTAAAACCATATAAATCATTAAAAGCATCGTTATACATGGTGAACATTTTGCCGGCATACGGTAAAATCTCCTTTGCCTTAATGGGTTTCAGCAACCGCAATTTATATTTATCCAGAACAATCCTGGTCATTCGTTCAACCTTGGGCGGAATTTCAGCCGGTACTTTGATCTCAAGTTGAACCCAGTCGGTAGCCTTTCTGAATCCAAGCCGCTGCATGTGCTCATTGTAATAAGGGAAATTATAAATTGCTGCCAGGCTGGATATTTCATCAAATCCTTCTAACAGCATCCCTTCGGCGTCCATATCGGTGAATCCGAGTGGCCCGTGAATCCCGGTCATCCCATAAGTAAGACCCCAGGTTATTACTGTTTCGATTAAAATACGTGAGACTTCCAAATCATCAATGAAATCAATCCATCCAAACCTAACCAACCGGGTGTTCCAGCGTTCATATTCCTTGTGGTTGATAATCCCGGCAATGCGTCCGACCGGTTTATTGTCACGATAGGCAAGCCAATATTCTGCTTCACAATATTCAAACGCCGGATTTTTGTCTTTGCGGAGGGTATTGATTTCGTCGAATTTCAAAGGAGGGCACCAAAATGCATTTCCCCGGTAAAGTTGAAAAGGGAAATCGACGAATTTTTTCAAATCCCGATGGGTCGATATCTTTCTGATTTCAATGTCATTCATGTTAAAGCCAACCCTCTTTTTTATACCAGGTCAGGGTTTCCCCGACACCTTTTTCAAGATCATATTCAGCAGTAAAGCCGAAATCACGTTCAAGTGGTTCAACTTCACAACGCCAGTTCGTGCTGCGGAGAACATTGTATTTATCCGTATTCAGCGTAGGTATACTTCCCCACAACCCAGCCAGATTTTCTCCAACGATTGCAATGGATTTAACAATAAAAAGGGGTACCGTAAACCTGATTGTCTTCTTTCCCAGGGCTTTCTTGGTTATTTCGGCAAATAACTCCGATGGATATTCTTTGCCATCGGCGACAAAATAGGCTTTCTGAACATGAACTGAAGTCATGGCCAGGAAAATGAACCGCACCAGGTCGCGAACATAAATAAAAGTCAATATCTGCTTTTTGAAGCCAATATAGGGCTCCATGCCACGGCTGATCGTTTGAAAAAACACAAAATAATCTTTCTCTTTTGGTCCATAAACCCCTGTCGGTCTGACAATAAGCCATGGAAAATCATTCAATGAAGTAATATATCGTTCAGCAGCCAGTTTGCTTTTTCCATAAAGCTCGATGGGTTTAGGTTCATCGGCAAGACGTACTGGTTCACCGGTTAGTGGATTTCCTGGTCCGTAAGCTGCCAGACTGCTTACGAAGATAAATTTTTCCGGAACCATCCCGGTCTGCATCAATGCCTCAATGAAATGAACAGTATTCAGACAGTTAACGTTGTGGAAATCTTCCTTTTTCCTGGCTTTGGTCAACCCGGCATTGTGAACAATGTAATCGAAGCGGAGATTGTTTTTTTTGCAGGATTCCAGGGTTTCGGTAACTTTTTCGGTCGTTGAGAAATCGAATTCAATAAATTGAATGCGCGAATCCTGGAGATATTCCCGGGAACTTGATTTGCGAATGCCTGCATACACCTGGTACCCTTGTTTAAGACCTTCCTCCACAAGAAAGCTGCCAATAAACCCACTGGCTCCGGTGATTAAAATATTTGCCATTTTATTTGTTTCCAGATTAAGAGTCTGTTAAAATTTCTTATTTAGTTATATTTCTGTGTGTAAGACTGTGCCATAGGCACAAAATCTGTGTAGAAATCGGATGTTCTGAGAACCATTTCGTCCCGTACGGGACGAAATAATGCATCTATCCCTGTTATTCTACAAACATAAAATCCTTAAAGGGATTTAAAAACAAATTTAAACAGACTCTAATCTCTACGACAAATTATTCCACACCTACGGCGCGGAATGGCCGAGGTACACCATTTCACCATTTCACCATTTCACCATCTCACCATTTAAAAATGTTTGATCCAACACCTGCGCGTCAAATGCTGCCTTCCATTGAAATTCTTCCAAATGGTAAGAGCCTTGGCATTGTCTTCCAATTGTGGATTGGTAACGGCTTTTGTAATCCCATACTTGATATATGCACGGTGCATTTCGTTATAATACAACGCATTAACTCCTTTCGCATGATAGTCGGGACGAACACCGTTTAAATACATGTCGATGATATCGTTCTTTTTCATGGCTCTTAAGAGGTAAAGGAAACCAAACGGGAACAATTTCCCGTTGCATTTCTGCAATGCTTTGGTAAGTGATGGAAGTGAAACGCCAAACCCAACCACATCATCCTTTTCATCAACCACAAATGAAATAAACTCGGGGCGGACAAAACCAAAATATGCTTTTACATACATATCCACCTGTTTCTGTGTCAGAGCGGTATAACCATACAGTTCGCTGAATGCGGCATTCAGTGTCTCGAACATCTTTGGTGCATAAGGCAACAGGTCTTTTGCCTTTTTAGCTTTTATAATCCTGAGTTTATATTTCTCCTGCACGAGTTTGGATAAACGGTCAACCTTTTCAGGAATGGTGGGGGGAATTTCAAATTCATACTGCACCCAGTCGGCTGCCTTGGTGAAACCCAGCTTTTCCATGTGCTCAACATAATAGGGGTAATTGTAGATCGAAGCCAGTGTGGCCAATTCGTCGAAACCTTTAATCAGCATCCCTTCATTATCCATATCAGAGAAACCGAGCGGCCCGTGGATGCCATTCATCCCTTTCGAGCGGCCCCATTCCAACACCGTTTCAATGAGTGTTCGTGATACATCATGATCATCAATAAAATCGATCCAGCCAAAGCGGACAAGTTTTTCATTCCATCGCTCATTGGCTTTGTGGTTGATGATGCCGGCGATGCGACCTACGATCACTTTTCCATGGTAGGCCATCCAGTACTCAGCTTCACAAAAATCAAAAGCAGGGTTTTTATCCCTGCTCAAGGTGTTCATTTCATCCATCCGCATTTGCGGACACCAGAATTTATTTCCTTTGTAAAGTTGGTTTTGAAAAGCGATGAATCTTTTAAGATCCTTTTTTGTTTCGACTTTTTTTAATACAATCTGACTGGTTTCGGTCATTATGATTATTTTGAGATGATGTGGAGCTTCTTCCCCAGCTTCTCAAATTTCTCCAACGCAATATCAACCTGCGCTTTTGTATGGGTTGCCATGAGGGAAAAGCGGATCAATGTATTGTCCTTGCTAACTGCAGGCGCTACTACGGGGTTAACAAAAATTCCCTCATCCAATAACATGCGGGTGATGGTGAGGGTTTTGAGATTGTCACGGATATATAAAGGTATGATAGGCGTTACAGTATTGCCAATGTCAAAGCCCAGCTTCCTGAAATTGTCAATGGCATAATGCGTCACATCCCAGAGATGGTCGATGCGTTCGGGTTCACTTTTAATGATTTCAAGTGCTGTGAGTACAGCTGCTGCAGAAGCAGGTGTGGCTGATGCGCTGAAGATCAGGGTACGGGAATGATGTTTGATGAAATTGATCGTTTCAAAATCGCTGGCAATAAAGCCGCCCAAGGCTGCAAGTGATTTTGAAAATGTACCCATGATCAGGTCAACTTTATCAGTAAGGCCAAAATGACTTGCTGTACCGGAACCCGACTTTCCTAATACACCGATGGCATGTGCATCATCGACCATTACGGTTGCTTCATATTTTTCAGATAATCTCACTATTTCCGGCAGATTGGCAATATCACCATCCATGCTGAACACTCCATCAACGACAATCAGCTTAATGCGGCTTGGGTCGCACCGTTTCAGGATTGTTTCCAGAGAATGCATGTCGTTATGGCGAAATTTCAGCACCTTGGCAAACGACAACCGTGTGGCTTCGATGATGGAAGCGTGATCAAGTTCATCAATTAAAATATAATCGTTGCGGCCGGTTACAGTTGGAATAACACCCAGGTTAACCTGAAAACCGGTGCTGTACACCAGGGCTGCTTGTTTGCCGACAAATTCAGCCAGTTTATTTTCCAGTTCAACGTGAATATCAAGTGTGCCGTTGAGGAAGCGTGAACCGGCACAGCCTGTACCGTATTTTTCAGTCGCTTTGATCGCAGCTTCTTTAATTTTCGGATGATTTGTCAACCCCAGGTAACTGTTTGAACCAAACATCAGCACCTTTTTCCCATTCATGGTTACCACCGTATCCTGATCGGATTCTATCATCCTGAAGAACGGGTAGAGTCCCATCTTCTCTACTTTCTGGGGCTCGGTATAATGGGCTAATTTACGTTGTAAAAACCTCATTTTTGTATGTTTCTGTAAAAAATAAAAGCGTGCAAAGGTAGGAAATATTTACATATGATTATTTGCAAAATCCCGCCCTGCTTTTAAAGCATTCAAATTCAGTTCAATCACCTTATCCCCTTTTTTGCGGAAAGTGAATCGGATGGCATCTTCAATTTTCTCATATGCCATCCCGAGAAAAGGAGAGGCAGCACCGAGAATCACTATGTTTGCAGCCTTTGATGATCCGGCTTCTTTGGCGATGGCATCGGCATCTATTGCAATATGATGCGGTACTTTTTCGATTTCGGCCATAATCTTTTCCAGATCCGGATAATTGGGTATATTGTTGAAAGGTTTTGTATTGGTGATAACCCAGCCCTCGCCGGAAAGGTAAGGAAGATAACGGAGTGATTCGAGAGGCTCGATAGACAGGATCATGTCGGCCTGGCCAAACGGAATAAGATCAGAGGCAATTTCCTGATGTGAAATGCGGAGATTCGACATGACGTCGCCCCCACGCTGGCTCATCCCGTGCACCTCCGATTGTTTGAGGTACATGTCTTGCCCGAGTGCAGCATATCCGATAATGGCAGCAATGGAAATGATGCCCTGACCACCCACACCAGCTAAAATAATGTCTTTTTTCATCAGCGGATAAATTTATTTGTTCCTGAACTTGTCCCGTATTCGTTTATCAATTGCGACAATACATTCACGACGCGGAATGATGACTGAAACGCCCTGGTATGCCAGCTCTTCCTTCATGATGGCAACATTCTCATCATGATACTTTTTCAGCGGTTTCAAAATGCGGATGTGCGACTCTTCCACCCCGAGACCCTTGCAGATGTCTTCAATCTTCCCAAATGCCTGTGAATCCTGTCCTCCGGTCATGGCTGTTGTTCCGTTATCAAGTATCATGACGGTGATAGGCGATTTGTCATTTACAGCATCCAACAATCCGGTCATCCCTGAATGAGTGAATGTGGAATCGCCGATAACAGCCACAGCCGGAACCAAACCTGCATCGGCTGCACCTTTGGCCATGGTAATTGAAGCCCCCATGTCAACACATGAATTGATGGCTTCATAAGGTTTCAGTGCGCCTAAGGTATAGCAGCCGATATCGGAAAAAACACGGCCATATGATAAATTGCTGAGTGTTTCACTCAGGGCATAGTATGAATCAATATGCGGGCAACCGCTGCATAGTGAGGGTGGACGGCCAACAACGAGCTCAGGCACAGGTAACCCATAGGTGTCGGGTTTCCCAAGTGCAACAGCAACAAGGTTCGGGTTCAGTTCGCCATCGCGCGGGAGCGTTCCGTCAAGACGGCCACGCACTTTTAATCCGCGTCCCAGATAGCCTTTTAACAACTCCTCGACAATGGGGTATCCATCTTCAATAACAAGGATTTCGGTACATTCATCTGCCATTTTTTCAATCAGCGTGCGGGGTAAAGGATATTGGCCAATCTTGAGCACAGGATGGGGAACATGCCTGTCGGCATAATTTTCCATAAGATAATTATACGCAATACCGCATACAATAATCCCTTTCGATTTATCAGCCCCGTCAATGTATTTATTGAATGGCGAAACATCCGACTCACTGATAAAAGCAGTATGATCTTTTAACAGATTTTTGTACCGTTTTTTTGCAAGATTGGGTAACAGTACAAATTGCCTTAAATCGGATGGCATTTTCAGCTCGTTTTGTTTCCTGATCGCAGCAGTTCTGGTCACACCCGATCGTGAATGTGCTAACCGGGTGGTAATGCGCATCAGCACCGGTACCTTGTATTTTTCAGAAAAATCAAATCCATAGTGAACCATATCATACGCTTCCTGCTGATGGCCTGGCTCCAGGATCGGTACGAGGGCAATTTTTCCGTAAAACCGTGAATCCTGTTCGTTCTGCGAGGAATGCATTGAAGGATCATCGGCTGAAACGACCATGATCCCTCCATTGGCACCTGTGATGGCCGAATTGATAAACGGATCGGCGGCAACATTCAGCCCAACATGCTTCATGCATACCATCGTGCGCTTTCCGGCATATGACATGCCCAATGCAGATTCCATTGCAGTTTTCTCATTGGTCGACCAACTCGAATGAATATGGTTATCGTGGGCAAATTTTGAACTCTGGACAAATTCAGTAATTTCAGTGGATGGAGTGCCGGGATAGGCATAAATTCCGGAAATGCCAGCATCCAGCGCGCCCTGGGCAATTGCCTCATCTCCCAATAACAATAACTTCTGCATAGGCTAATTTAAAAGGTAATTGAATTATGACAAAAATAAGAATATTTTCCTAATCACCGATGATCGCACAAACTGATTTTACTTTTTTTCTCGATGAAAATGTCTAATTTTGTTGTTTCTGTGTAATTCTGTCAACTTGCCTGCATGAAGCTATATAAAGTAATTCCCGGATATTTTCTACTTGTTTTATTATTGCCATTTTTTCACCAGCAAAGTTTTGCTCAGAACGGATCAATCCGGGGGTTTGTTTATGAACAAGAAACCGGCGAACCAGTTCTTTTTACCAATGTTTACCTCTTTAAAACCTCTATTGGTGTACCAACCGATGCAAATGGCTATTTTGCCATTACTAAAATACCGCCTGGTCAGTATTTTCTGATGGTTACTTATGTCGGTTTCGACACCATGAAAATAGCTGTGACCATCAAACCTAATGAACTGGTGACAAAAAAACTCTATCTCATTAAGTCAATGGTTCAACTTGATGAGATTAACATTTCCGCTGCCCGTCAGGATAAGGTCAGGGAAACTCAAACCAGCATCATCAAAATCACACCGAAGGAAATTCAATCTATCCCAACCATTGGCGGCCAGCCCGACCTGGCGCAATATCTGCAGATCCTTCCGGGGGTAATATTCTCAGGCGACCAGGGTGGTCAATTGTATATCCGAGGCGGCCCGCCGATCCAGAATAAGGTGTTGTACGATGGAATGATCATCTACAATCCTTTCCATTCTATCGGTCTTTTCTCGGTATTTGATGTTGACATCCTTAAAAATGTGGATGTTTATACCGGTGGATTTGGCGCCGAATATGGCGGACGGATTTCATCTGTTATGGATGTCACAACACGCGACGGAAACAAAAACCGCATTGCCGGAAAGTTTGACATTACTACCTTCGGTGCCAAAGCACTGCTCGAAGGACCAATTTACAAACCAAAAAATGAAAATGATGCCAGCGCTTCTTTCCTTTTTTCCGTGAAAAATTCTTACCTTCAGCAGTCAAGCAAAATATTTTATAAATACATTAATGAAAACGGGCTCCCTTATAATTACCTTGATATCTATGGTAAAATCGCGATCAATGCACCGAATGGCAGTAAGGTGAATTTGTTCGGATTTAATTTTACCGACAAGGTCAACTATTCCATTCTGAACGATTACAATTGGAATGCATACGGTGGTGGCGTAAATTTCCTGGCCATCCCCGGAAAAAGTTCAGTGTTGATTGAAGGTAACTTTGCCTATTCGTACTATAAAGTGCTGATGCAGGTAACGAATCAGTCACCCAGGTCAAGTTCCATCGCCGGATTCAACGGCGGCTTGAATTTCACCTATTTTTTCGGCCGTGATGCCTTGAAATACGGACTTGAACTCTCAGGCTATAAAACGACGCTTGAATTTGTCAACAGTGTTAACCGTAAAATTGGCGGTGATCCCCAGAATTCCACAGAAGTGTCTGTTTTCGTAAAATATAAATGGATGCCCGGACAATTCATCATCGAACCGGGACTCCGACTCCAGTATTATGCTTCGCTTTCTACCGCCTCGCTCGAACCTCGCCTGGCAATAAAATATCTTCTCGCTAAAAATTTCCGTCTTAAAATGGCAGCCGGCATGTATTCGCAGAACCTGCTGAGTACAACATATGATAAAGACGTTGTCAACCTGTTCTATGGTTTCATTACCAGCCCGACCAATCTCCCTACCGAATTCAATGGAAAAAAGGTAAAAAACAGCTTACAGCGCTGCAATCAGGTTGTTTTTGGGTTTGAATGGGATATAGTTCACAACCTGTCTGTTAATATTGAAGGATATTATAAAAATTATCCGCAATTATACAGCCTCAACCGGAATAAATTGTACAATGATTCACCTGAAAATTCTGAAATTCCCGATTATTACAAGAAAGATTTTGTATATGAAACCGGCGATGCCGAAGGTGTGGATTTTTCAGTCAAATATGATTGGAAAAGAATCCATTTCTGGGTAACCTATTCGTTAGGATTTATCCACCGCAGCGATGGGGTGGTAAATTATGTTCCTCCCTACGATCGCAGGCATAACCTGAATATCGTATCAAGTTTTAATTGGGGTAAAAAATCAGGATGGGAACTCGACGTCAGGTATAACTTCGGTTCAGGTTTCCCGTTTACCCAAACCCAGGGTTTCTATGAGCAGATCACTTTTGAGAATATGGGAACAAATTACAGCACTGCGAACGGCAACCTGGGCATTCTCTACGGGGATTATAATAAAGGGCAGCTTCCTTATTACAGCCGTCTCGATTTTAACCTGAAAAAAATATTCTTTCTTGGTAAAACCACCAAACTTGAAATCAACGCGAGCATAACCAATGCGCTGAATCAGCAAAACATCTTCTATTTCGACCGTGTATCTTATACCCGTGTTGACCAGATGCCCCTGATGCCCAGCCTAGGCTTAAGTTTTAGTTTCTAATCACCCGAATCCAGATGTTCTCCTTTTCATTGCTCTCCGGTATCTCCTTTTCCAATTTACAGGATGAACTCCGTGCGATTCTCCTAACAAAACCAGCACTTGCAGATAGTAAATCTGCTTTGAGGCAGGTTTTTTCCTTTATGGATTATACCTCATTGGAAGGATCCGATAACACTGCGAAAATTAAAGCACTCTGTGAAAAGGCCATTTCATTTGGTGAAAAAGGTCTCCCCTTCCCTGCAGCCGTTTGCATTTATCCTCCGTTTATCGCTGTTGCAAAAAATACCCTGAAAGGAACCCCTGTTAAAGTTGCCACGACTGCAGCGGCATTTCCAAGCGGACAGATGCCTCTGTCAGTCAAACTGGAAGAGATCAGGTATGCGGTCAATGAAGGTGCCGACGAAATTGATGTGGTGATCTCACGCGGAACTTTTTTGGAAAAAGATTACCACCGGATATATCGCGAACTGGATGCCATGCGCGATATGACAAAACATAATATCCTGAAGGTGATTCTTGAAACCGGAGAATTGCTTTCACCTGAAAACATTGCAATGGCGAGTGAAATTGCCATCGAGGCAGGAGCCGATTTTATCAAAACCAGTACCGGAAAAATTGCCTCTGCTGCCACCGAAGAATCTGTATTCGTCATGCTTCAGGTAATTCGCGAATACCATCGTAAAACGGGAAAAAAAATAGGAATCAAACCAGCCGGAGGCATCGCCGACCCCGAAAAAGCGCTTAATTACCATTGGCTTGTACGTGAAGTACTTGGCGAACAATGGCTGACCCCGGAATTATTTCGCATCGGAGCAAGCCGTCTGGCTGATCGCATTGCAGAACTAGTTTATTAACTTCTTTACCTGCTCCTGTCTCTCCATTCAGGAAGAAAGTGGGGGTACATAAATAACACCAACAATATGAAAAATATTAAAGCAGCAAATATCTTTCTCATTCTGGCATTGACCGTTGCATTTGCAGGTTGTACCAAGGATTCTTCAACTACCCCGGCACCATCGCGTGATGCATTCCTCGGGGATTGGCGTGTAACCGAAACTTACACCCGGCTATACTATGAAGTCACCGTTTTTGTCGATCCCACCTCCACCGACGGGGTGCTGATACAAGGTTTTGCAGGTACTTTGGCAACCGATCCTTACGCCGGAGCAGTGGTATCAGGTACAACCATCACCCTGGATTCCAACCAGGTAATCGGTGACGGACTAAAAATCAATGGATCCGGGGTTTTTTCCGGAAAAACAATCACCTGGAATTATACGATTGATGATGGTGCAAACCTGCGCCATGCACTGGCAATCTACACCAAAAAATAATTATTTTGAAGGGTGAAATTTTTTCTGCCGGGTTTCCAACTCATCGATTACCCTGTCGTACATCTTTACCATTATAGCGGGATTTTGCCTGTAATATCGCAGGTTCTCATCATATCTGGACTGGCTGATATGATATTTATTGAAGATGCCCCTGTAATAAAAGTCCGGTTTCTCCGCTGACTCAATGCTTTCATTGCGCTCAAGCAGCAACGCTGCCTCAATCATGTGCACATCTGCCAGGATATGGATCATTTTTTCACTGGAAATCAGCGAATCTGTCGGGATTGCCACCTCTGTGGAAGGAATATCCTTTTTTTCACCGCAGGATACCAGGAGAAAACAGAGTGAAAGTAAAACCCAAAACCGAGGAGAGCAGATCATTTCTTTCGCTGCTGATATTCAGTATTTAACGCGTTCAATACGGATTTTGTGATATCAAGTGTGTCGTTGGCGATCAGGATCTCGCCACCACTTTTATATCCCATGATGTAATCAAACTTATACTGGCGGTTGAAGCGTCTTAAAAATGTCGTTACACTGTCGACCAACTGAATGTTCATATTCATCTCATGATCAGCTACCTGTTGGGTATACCGTTGTTTTTTCTGATCAAGCAAACTGCTCTTCTGCATCAATTGTTCATAAACAATCTTGGCCTTTTCTTCAGAAATGATGTTGGCAGAAACCTGGCGTTGAAACTCAGCACCCTCCTTTTCCAGAGCTGCTTGTTCAGCTAAAACTTCTGATTGCAACTTTTTTCCCGTACTTTCCAGATCCCTTCGTAAAATTTTCACAAATTCGTAATGATTATTCAGGCTGTCGAGGTTGACAAACACCACCGAAAGCGATTTCCCTGATGCATTCTGAACATTAAGCGGAACAGGTCTTTCGGAGGATTTACCCCTGCTGAAGAACAGCACATATAAAACGGCCAGGCCGACAAGTAATATCAGACCAAGCAACGTGTTAAAGTTAAAAATAAAAAACGGTGACTTTGGGTCAGCAGGTCTTGTCATATTTTCCTGTACGGGTAACATGTTTTCCGGCACCTCATTATCCTGAGGTTTTTCAAAATTTTCTTCTTGCATGATTGTTTGTTTAATTTCCTAATTCCGACATGAATTTAATACGCATCAGCCTGATCTCTTCCTCGGTGAATTCATCTTCTCCTAACTCCCTCAAAGCATCTTCAATTGAATCGGATTCAGCTTTACGGAAGTATTCAAAAATTTCTTCCTGGTGGTATGGATCAACAAATTCGTCGATATAATATTTGATATCGATCCGGGTACCTGAGCCAACGATGCTTTCGATTTCGGTGATCAATTCGTCAAAACTCAGGTTCTTTGCCAATGCAATATCTTCGAGCGCCACTTTCCGGTCGATGCTCTGAATGATAAAGACTTTGATTCCCGATTTATTCACCACCGATTTAACAACCATGTCCATCGGGCGGATGATCTCGTTTTCCTCCACATACTCTTTAATCAGCTCAAGGAATGGTTTTCCGTACTTCAATGCTTTTCCTGAACCGACTCCTGTGATCTGCTTGAGTTCATCCACGGTAATCGGATACTGGATGGCCATGTCTTCGAGCGATGGATCCTGAAAAATAACGAAGGGCGGGAGTTTTTCTTTTCTGGCAATTTCCTTGCGCAGGTCTTTCAGCAGGGCAAACAATGTTTTATCTGCGGTACTGCTTTTTGATCCGAGTGCTTCAAAAAGTTCCTCTTCCTCAGGATTCTCAAAATCATGATCATCAACCAGCATGACCGAATGGGGACTTTTCAGGAACTGAGTTCCCTCGGGGCTGATCTTCAGCAGGCCATAGTTCTCAATGTCCTTGGTCAGCAGTCGTTCAATAAGGGTTTGGCGGATGACGGCATTCCAGAATTTTTCATCCCGCTCGGCTCCTTTACCAAAAACATCGAGTTTGTTGTGCTTGTAGGATTTGATGGTGGCCGCACTTTTTCCTAAAATGATGTTAATTATATGTTTGTTCTTGAATTGCTGCTTAACGGCAATAACCGTTTCGAGCACAAGTTTAACATATTGTTTTCCTTCAAATTTTTTCTTTGGGTGCATACAGTTGTCGCAGTTCTGACAATTATCTTCTGTGTATATCTCTCCGAAATAATGCAGCAGTTGTTTACGACGGCATACTGAGGATTCGCTGTATGAAACGGTCTCCATCAGCAATTGCTTTGCAATTTCCTGTTCGGCTACCGCTTTTCCTTTCAGGAATTTTTCAAGTTTCTGAATATCATCGTAACTGTAAAAGGCAATGCAATTGCCTTCGCCGTCGTCGCGCCCGCTGCGTCCGGTTTCCTGATAATATCCTTCAAGACTTTTCGGCATGTCATAATGGATAACAAACCTGACATCCGGTTTATCAATGCCCATACCAAAGGCAATGGTGGCTACAATAACATCCACCTCCTCCATCAGGAATTTATCCTGGTTCTGGCGCCGGGTTGATGCATCCAATCCTGCATGATAAGGCAAAGCCTTTATTCCGTTTACCACGAAACTCTCGGCCATTTCCTCCACCTTTTTGCGGCTCAAACAATAAACAATACCTGACTTGCCGGCATGTCCCTTGATAAACTTGATGATATCCTTTGTGACATTTTTGGTCTTTGCACGAACCTCATAATAGAGGTTAGGCCGGTTGAACGATGAGAGAAAGACCGAAGCATCCATCATGTTGAGATTCTTCTGGATGTCCTGCTGAACCTTGGGTGTTGCCGTGGCCGTGAGTGCTATAACCGGGACTTTCTGCCCGATGGCATCAATAATCGGCCGCAATCGCCGGTATTCAGGCCTGAAATCGTGGCCCCATTCAGAAATACAATGTGCCTCATCGATGGCATAAAAGGAAATCTGGATATTTTGCAGAAACTCTATATTTTCCTCTTTCGTGATGGTCTCAGGTGCCACATAGAGCAACTTGGTCTTCCCATCCACAATGTCTTGCTTGACTTGAGTTATCTCCTGTTTGGTAAGGGAAGAATTCATGAAATGGGCTACATTGTTCTCCGTACCAAAACTCCGGATTGAATCCACCTGATTTTTCATCAGGGCAATAAGGGGAGATACAATGATAGCAGTTCCCGGTTTCATCAGGGCAGGCAACTGATAGCACAGCGATTTTCCTCCGCCGGTTGGCATGATGACAAAGGTATCATTGCCAGCCAATACACTACGGATAATGGCTTCCTGGTTACCCTTAAAGCTATCATAACCAAACACTTTCTTCAATACTTCAAATAGCTGATGCTCATCCTTGTTGGCCGCCATTGTTTAACTTTGAATTATTTTAGTACTTTTGTTCAGGGCAAGTTGATTTTAACACTTTTACTGCACCTATATACAAATGTAAGTATAAACGAGTGGAATAAACAAATATTTAAAAAATAAATTGTGCATTGAAAAAATTAAAAGCATTAAAAACGATCGCAATCAACACAATAAAGGATGAAGCGACTGCCATAGCAAATTTAGTAAAATATGTCGATTCTGATTTTTTAAATTGTGTTGACCTTATCCTTCACTCAAAAGGGAGGGTTATTGTGACCGGAATCGGTAAAAGTGCTATCATCGGGCAAAAAATGGTTGCAACATTTAATTCGACCGGAACACCAGCTACTTTTTTACATGCTGCAGATGCCATACATGGAGACCTTGGTACGATTCAAAAAGAGGACATTGTGCTCTGCCTTTCGAAAAGCGGGGAAACCCCTGAAATCAAGATTCTGATCCCGCTACTGAAAGAATATGGCAGTTCGTTGATAGCAATCGTTGGAAATAGAGAATCTTATCTTGCCCAACAAGCCGATCTTATCATTGATACTACGGTTTCAAAAGAAGCCTGTCCGAATAACCTTGCACCAACTTCAAGCACAACGGCCCAGTTGGTGATGGGTGATGCTTTGGCTGTTTGCCTTCTTGAAGCCCGCGGTTTTACCTCTGATGATTTCGCCCGACTTCATCCTGGTGGCGCAATCGGCAAACAACTATATTTGAAGGTCAGTGATATTTACACGAACAATCAAGCCCCAAAGGTCAACCATGATGATGATCTCAAAAAGGTCATCATCGAAATTTCATCAAAACGTCTCGGCGCTACGGCAGTTTTAAAAGGGAACAAACTGCTTGGGATCATCACAGATGGCGACCTGAGGAGAATGCTCGAAAAAAATTCCGACCTCAGCACGCTTACGGCTACCGATATCATGTCGGAAAATCCACGGACCATTGCGCCTGACACTCTTGTGGTGAATGCGTTGAGCATCATGAGGCAGAACAACATAACCCAACTGCTGGTGGTGGAAAAAAAAATATATAAAGGGGTAATCCATCTGCACGACATCCTTCGCGAAGGAATTCTGTAGGCTTTTGATCTACGATTGCTGTCCTGAATCTGCCGGGGGCCGGTTTCTTTTTTAATAATGGATTGCCCGGCGTAAAATGGTTCGTTTTGAAATATCTGTAAATTTAAACATGAACACTCCCTGCGGCAGGTTCTTTAACTCAAGATTACATGGCAGCGAGAGCGATGGACCAAAATTTTTCACCAGCATCAATTTGCCGCTTGCATCATAAATCTCCAGGGTTTGCAACGCAGTTTGACCATAAGGGGTAACAATTGCTACCTGGTCTTGAAAAGGGTTTGGATATAAAATCACCTCCCGTTTTCCGTTATCGTTTGCAATGCCATTTACTCCGGAAACCACAAAAGTACCTGTCATTGAATTGGCCGTATCGGGGGTGCTTTTGTAAAAGAAAGTTCCATTCATTTTTGGGATATAGATAAAAGCAGTAGAATCCTGATTAATAGGATGATCCCAGGGCATGGCGCCATCGGGCACTGATGTGGATGTGGTTGAATGCATGCCGCTTACCCAAAGCCATTTAATTGTATCTCCGCCCTGGACATGCGTAAGATTAAAGGGGGTGAATGAATAATTTTTTACACTTACCACCCAGGTTTTTGCCTCAGCAAAAAAACAGATCAATACGAAAAAAACACTAAACGTGAGAGAAGACCGGAACAAATGGAAATTTTTCATACATGTAGTCGTTAAGATTATATCCTGAATTAATATTTTTCAAAGATACGCGTTTGATGAAAATGCAATGGCAATTCGTTGAAAAGTATGCATCTTTGTGCCAAATGAATTTTATGCGGGGATTTTTTTTTATGTGTTTCC
>CAIYES010000433.1 GCA_903925275.1 uncultured Bacteroidales bacterium | reverse complement strand
AATATTAATTATTAATTAATTGTCTGATTATAAGAGATATACGTTATTTTTGATTTCACCACAGCAGCGGTTTATCAACTACCCTGCCCACAGTGAAATGGCTAAGATGTTCGGCAAGAGGAGGTTTATGATTCCACTCGCTCTTCCTACCATTGCAGCGCTTACGCCTGATCATTACGACATCCGGATTTTTGATGAGGAGATCGAAGCGTTGCCAAAAAACGAAAAACCTGACATCGTAGGAATAACCACGCTGGCAGCGACAGGCAAACGGAGTTTTGAGCTGGGCGACAGGTATCGTGCCATGGGAGCTAAGGTTATCTTTGGCGGACCCTTTGCATCTTTTATGCAGGATGAAGCGCTTAAACATGGCGATTGTGTTATTGTTGGCGAAGCAGAAGGCAAATGGGAAAGGTGCCTTGCAGATTTTGAAAACGGCTGCATGAAACCAGTATATGAATCGCAAACATTCGTTGAATATAAAACACAGAAACCTCCCCGCTGGGATCTGGTAAATATGAAACGGATATTCCAGGTGGCTATTCAGGTTTCACGCGGATGTCCCTTCAATTGCGATTTTTGTCTGGTTTCTAAAAACTTCGGTACAAAAATGCGTTATCGTGCAATCGAAAACGTTGTGGATGAAATCAAGGCAGCACCTTCCAAATATTTCTTTTTTGTCGATGACAATCTCACCATCAATAAGAAATATGCCAAAGAGCTGATGAGGGCCATTATTCCGTTAAAAATATCCTGGGGCTGTATGTGCAGCCTGGATGTGGCCACAGATGATGAACTCCTGAAATTGATGGCCGATGCAGGTTGTTTCAATATCCTTGTGGGATTTGAATCGTTAAACCCCGACAGTCTTGACGAATCGCATAAACATCATAATCGCGGTGGAAAAATTTATGCAGAGGCCATCAGTAAAATACACGCAGCAGGAATCCAGATAAATGCAAGCTTCGTTGTTGGTTTCGACAACGATACGCTCGATGAATTCGATCGGATTTTCGATTTCACCATGCTACACCATCTTGCAAATGTTAATCTGCATCTGCTTAATGCCCCTCCCGGAACCGAAACCAACAAAAAATTCACCGAAGAGGGACGTTTACTTTCCTGTGATCCGGAACTGGGGGTCGGTCACTTCCCCACCCTGCACTATATGAATATGTCGCAAATTGACATCTTCGACAAATACATGGAGACTATTGCCCGGCTCTATTCTTTCGACACCATCCGTAAAAAGGCCGAAGCATTATTGAGCAATGGTGCCTTTATCCGCCCGGGAGGTGATATTCCGGCATTAATGAAAGCACGACTCTCCTGGATCACCTTCAAGGAATTTGTCCTGACAACCGACCCGGAACGAAAAAAACTCTTCTCGTTTATTTTAAAATTGATTCTTTCCAAGCAAATTGCCATCGACAAAGGACTTGGCTTCATGCTTTCGATGCTCGGGTACCACAGGCATATCCTTGCACACAAGCGGAACATGGCAGAATACCGGAAAATTGTAATGGAACAGGATAAAGGGCCTTGGAGGAAGAGCGGGTGAGCGGGTGAGCGGGTAAACGGGTAAACGGGTAAACAGGTGAGCGGGTGAAGGGGTAAACAGGATTAGTATCAAGTCATTTGTCAATTGTCATTTGTCATTCGTTATTCGTTATTCGTTATTCGTTATTCGTTATTCGTTATTCGTTATTCGTTATTCGTTATTCGTTATTCATTATTCGTTATTCGTTATTCGTTATTCGTCATTCGTCATTCGTCATTCGTCATTTGTCACTAAAAATGATCAGTATCAAAAAGGTGGGTATCATTGGTGAGGGTAAAATGGGCACCAGCATTTTTTTTTACCTGCTTGATTTTCAGTTTGAGCTGGTATGGTTTTGCAGTCAGGATGCAGACATAGAAAAACTCACCAGGCAGTTAGAGAGGCGCATCAGACGGTTGTTTGATTCAGGGAGCATTGACCAGGCGAGGTATGACAAGCTTATCCAAACCTCCATCACCACTGATATTGATAAGTTACAGGATTGTGATCTGATTATCGAAGCAATCCCTGAGGATATTGCAGAGAAGAAAAAACTGTTTCATCAATTGGATAAAATTGTTAATCCTGAGGCCATCTTTACATCCAACTCATCCTCTATCAACCCATCCTGCATGATGCCAAAAACTGCAGGCAATCGTCAGTTTGCCGGTATTCATTTTTTCTATCCGGTGCCATTGAAAGACATTGCAGAAGTCACTCTTGCATCGTCAACAACGGCTCTTACCTGCACAATAATTGAATCTTTTCTGAATACAATTCATCGTCGCTACATCATTCTTGATGAGCAAAACAGTTTTATCCTCAATAAAATTTTCCTTGATTTTCAAAATGAAGCCTTCCTGTTCGTTCACAACGAAACATGTACTTATTATCAAATGGACCAATTAGTTAAAAATAACTTCTTCCCATTCGGGGTTTTTGATTTCTGCGACAGCGTTGGTCTGGACACCATGCTGGCCTCAATTCAGAATTATTCAAGGGATTATCCAGATAAAAGCAACTATGCTTTATTTATAGCCAGATTGACTGACCTTGTTGCAGCAGGAAAATCAGGTGTTAAAACGCTTCAAGGATTCTATAGCTATCCAATGGAAGATATAACTAGTAACGACCCGGAACATGCATTGGAAATTATAGAACATTTGCGTCAAACATGGCTTTCTTCCTGCGAACGTTTTACGGCGCTTTCATCTGTGGCAACTGACAGGATGAACCATGCAATTAAAGAGTATTTTGGTATCGAACACGGGCCGTTCGAAAAATGTTAGCCGTTCCCGATTGTTAAATTTATTTTTGTATTAACAATCATGTTTATTGATAATTGAAAGTCTATTGAAGGTTTGATCATATTTCTTTACAGGCTGATCGTTTTCTTGATTACCTTTGCCTACAACAAAAACTATACAAACAATGAAAAAAATTGCGTTATTTTCTCTCATAGCAATTAGTGCTATTTTTGCTTTTATGCTGGTATTAAATCCGCAAACGGTTATCGGATCCAAAAAACCCGTACCGGCCGGACCTGGTACTGCCCTTCCCGACAGCGTTCTTAAGTTTGTACAGAAAACATGTATGGATTGCCATGCTGACGATGGAAATTTTATGGCAAAAGGCAAGGTGAATTTTTCGAACTGGGACGCGTACACTGCTGAAAAACAGATGGATAAAGCAAAAGCAATTTGCAAAGCCCTTACAAAAAGTGACATGCCTCCCTCTAAATGGCGTAAAAATAATCCAACAAACGTTCCAACCCAGGCCGAAATTGATATGGTTTGCAGGTGGGCCAATAGTTTGCAGAAATAATTATCAGGATGTCGAAAGAAGTTGTTATCTCGGGGATGGGACTTATCTCATCCCTGGGTTTGTCATTGGAAGAAAACTGGAAGAACATCGTTGCAGGTAAAAGTGGTACCAAAAACATCACCCTGTTCGATGCAAGTTCTTGTGCAACAAGGGTTGCGGCTGAAGTGCCCCCCGAATTTGAAGAACTTTCACGCAATTATATCAAAAAACGTGCTGCGAGTCAAATGACCAGAGTCACACGCATGTGTGTCGCTGCAGCAAAGATAGCCGTCGCAGATTCCGGTATTGACTTTAACCAACTTGACCGGACGCGGTGCAGCGTCATCATGGGTGTTGTTAACACGGGCAATTCAAGTGCTGAAAAAGATACTACCCTGCAAAATACGGTTTTTAAAACCATGACAAACTCAATGCCCGCATGGATTTCCCTTGAATACCGCCTTATGGGGCCCAACTTTGCAGTCAACACAGCATGTGCTTCCTCTGCTTATGCGATAGCCTTTGGGTATGAGATGATTAAAAATGGTCAGGCAGATGTGGTCATTGTCGGGGGGGCCGATTCCATAATCAATGCTGAGGAGATCAAGGGATTTAATGCATTGTTTGCATTATCCGTTGCCAATGATCCTCCCGCTGAGGCCAGTAAACCTTTTTCAAAAAATCGTGATGGCTTCGTGATCGGCGAAGGTGCCGGGGTGCTCCTGCTTGAATCGAAGGAACATGCCCTGGCCCGAAATGGTCAGATTCATGCCACCATTGCCGGCTATGCCCTCACAAGCGAAGGATACAATATCATGGCACCTATGAAAGATGGCGAAGGCATGGCGCAAACCATGGAGCTGGCGCTGAAAAATGCTGACATTCAAAAAAGTGACGTCGGATATATCAATGCACACGGTACCTCAACCGAACTCAATGACCGTTACGAAACCATGGCCATCAAACAGGTTTTCGGTGATCTTGCATACCACATTCCAGTTTCGTCCTCAAAATCGATGCTCGGCCACACCATTGGCGCTGCCGGAGCCATTGAGGCCATCATAACGGCCATGAGTCTCAGGCATGGAATTCTACCTCCTACCATAAACTACCATGAGCCTGATCCAGACCTGGATCTCGATTATATACCAAATACTTCAAGATCAAAGGATATCAGGGTGGCACTGTCCAACTCTTTTGGTTTTGGCGGTCATAATGCATGTCTGGTATTAAAAAAATATCAGGAATGACATTTTAGAAAAAAATCATATTTTTGCAAAAAAGTAAAGATACCATGGCTACAATTACAGAAAGAACAAAGAGCGAAGTCAAAGAGATCGTTTACAGTTTTTTTGCCGAAGAATGTGAAGCTGACATTGAACAAATCAATGATAATACCAGTATAATCAATGATCTTGATGGAGACTCGCTGATGTTCCTCGAACTGATTGAAATTTTCAAGAAAAAATACAATCTCGATATTGAACTCAAGGTAATTGGCAAATACGCTGTTAAACACCCGGTTGCAACCATCGGTCAATTGATCGAAATGCAACTTCTTATCATTGAACATGAAAACCGGCTAATGGAACTTGATAAATAACCTGACTTAACGTTTTGGCAGATACCAGTTTATCATTTATCTTCCCGGCATTCACCCGCGATTATATCGATCATCCCGGACAAAACCTGCCCGGGTTTGATGAACAATTCTCGCAACTCCTTCATACAGGAGCTGAAACTGTTGATTCTGTCTTATCCGACTTCCATTTCAACGGACAAACATTTCCTGAAGATGAACTGCGCACCCAATACCTCACTTACATATACAGTTGTACAGCTTCCGTAATTCTGAGAAAACATAACTTTTATCCCTTATATACAGCAGGTTACAGCATGGGTATCTATGCTGCAATGTTTGATGCGGGTGTGGTCTCTTTTGAAACCGGCCTGGAACTTATCAGGCTGGCATACCATTCACTGCTTGATTCATTGAAAATTGGCCGGTTCGGGATGGGAATTCTCATTGGTCTGAACAGCGAGGACATCCAGCAACTGATCAATCATTTCGGTTTGCGGGTTGAAATCACCAACCAAAATGCACCACATTCATTCGTGGTTTCAGGTTTCCGTGAAGATCTCACGAAACTACTGGAGCATTCAAAGGAGGAAGGGGCGCTGCATGTACGTGACCTGGGTGTGTCGCTTCCCTATCATTCCCGGTTTGTAAAGGAAGGCGCCATGGAATTCGCACGCAGGATTGGCCATCTCAAATTCTCATCTCAGGGCAACCAGATCATCTCACTTATCGATCAAACAATTCTTGTAACAGCAGAATCGATGCGCAATGAGGTGATCCGCAACCTTTTTCAACCTTTGAACTGGTTCAGCACAAACAGGATGATGCTTGATAAAAAGATTACAACGTTTGTCGAATGTGGTACTTCCAAAGATTTGGTAAAAAATGCCAAATTCGTAGATGGCAATTATCGTTTTTTCGCCCTCGATTCGTTTCTGCTTCAATAATTTTCAAATTCGGGTGTCAGATTTTGCCCTCTTCTCTCCATCGCTTCCTGATTTTCAATAATGTTCGGAACACAGGTTCCTGAACCTCACTATTTTTTCGTAACGTATTGGCTTCTGCCATCATAGCGGGAGAAGGTTTTGTTTCGGCAGACGAAAGACAGTTATGTCGCAACAAAGAAGCTTCCTTAATCAACTCATTCAATCGGTTCCTGGAAATTTTATCAGAAAAATAATATGCTGCCTGTTGAAATAATGATTGTCCGGGAGCAATTCTACCCTCTTTTACAGCAATGTCAAATAAGGGAGTGTTGGGGTAGATCCGCAAACCGGTATTCATGTATACCATATCCGCCGGGCTGATATAATTATCAATAAAATCAAGTGTTTCACGAAAAGTATCCTCATTCTCACCCGGTCCGCCAAAAAGGAAAAACCACATCGTCGGGATGTTGATTTTTTTGATCATCAGTGCCATCTTTTCAATTTCAGGAAGGGAAAAACCCTTGTCAAGATTATGAAGCATCCTGGGTGATGCGCTATCTGGTGTTGCATCGATCTGCACAAAGCCGGCTTTTAGCATCAGTTCAAACAGCTCCTCACTCGAATGCCGGGGATTTATGCCCATTGTCCGCAGCCTGACCCTGATGTTTTTTTTAATTATTTCCCGGCAAATCGATTCAGCATGTCCCCTGGGATCGTTAAATGTTGAATCGACAAATTCAAAAGTAATATAGCCCAGTCGCTTAGAGGCTTGTTCGATCTCGTCGGCAATATTGGCAGGCGCCCGTGTCCTGAATTTCCGGCCTTCAATTAAAGGATAGGTGCAGTAAATGCATCCATGAGAACAGCCACGCTTGGTTTGGATGGAATAAACGCCTTTGGGTTGGTAGGGTCTGAAATCAATCCACCGGTCAATTTCAGAAAATCGCATACCTGTTGGCTTTATATTGGAAAAACCCGATTCTTTACTGATTTTCAGTGCTTTTGCTGTTATCAGGTTGGGAAGATCTGAAGGATCCTGATTATGCTGAATCCTTAAAAGTAAAGCGGGTAAAATCTCTTCTGCCTCCCCGACAATTCCAAAATCGGCGCCGGTAAGTTCCATCAACTCGACCGGAAATATGCTGAATCCGCTGCCTCCTAAAATTATCGGGACATTTGTGATTTTTTTTACCGGTTGAATAAACTTCTCCAGGATGTCATCGATGTAAAATATTACCCTGTCAATCACAACATCATCGATATTCCGGATGCTGAAGCCGATAAAATCAGGGTTGAACTGTTGAACCTCTTCAACAAGCCCTCTTCCTTCATCAAACACCCCATCATAAATTCTAACCTGATATGAATCCTCCAGGCAGGCAGCAAGCATACACAAACCAAGTGGTGGCACAGGATAAGGCCCCTTTTCAATGTTGGTATTTATAAGAAGAACTTTTTTCATTGCCACCACTTAACACTTAAAACTTAATCACTTAAAACTTTCATACCCCACCCCCAACCCCTCCCCGCAACAGGGTGGGGAGCACCTTCACCAAAGTTGATCCCGAGGTTAAACTTAACGTCTATACCCCACCCCCAACCCCTCCCCGAAACAGGGAGGGGAGCACATCCACCAAACCCGGAAATAAAGTACTTAACACTTAAAACTTAACACTTAACACTTTACACTTAACACTTTATATCACATCCGTCCCCTTTTTAATCAGCCACAGGCTTCCAATCCGGGTATGAAATTCATCATGCGGCAAAGTAGTTTTCATCACCGAATTGAAGAAGTTATACTTCCGGTAATTATGATCAATAATTTGATCTTTAACCTGTTGGTAATATATAGTACCTGGCATAGGCGTCAGCACAGTGTAACCTGCATATACGACACGGTTGCGGTCGGCATACGCTGAAAGCGCCTCAAAATCCTTCACATTATAATCGGGAGGCACCACATAATTTCCGCGCACCATGATGCCATTTTGCTCAAACACCTTAACCGCTTCCTGGTTATCAACGGCGGGTGAATCTTTATGGTACTTTTTTAACTCTTCATCGCGAAATGATTCAAACCCACAGATAACAACCTTTAACCCGCCTTTGGCAAGCCTTTCGATGATGTCGGGCCGGTTTGCTGCCACATCGGCGCGGATATCCATAATGAATGTTTTGCGTATATCCTCCTCTTCGATTCGTCTGAAGAGTTCCATGATGAAATTTTCATCCACCACCGTATTTGCATCAGCAAAACGCACCACCGGATATTCTTCAATGCTTTTCAACTCAGTAATCAGGCTTTCGACTGTTCGTTGGTAATATTTCCCTTTGAATTGGGTCCAGATCGAACAGAAAGTACATTTATACGGACAACCAAGCGAAGTAAAAACATAGGTACTGGGAAAAGGGCTGTTGCCAACTTTGTATGTGTCGATCCATCGTTTGATATGACTCCGGTCGGGCATGAGGTAATTGGCATCAGCACCGTCCCAGGGAACAGGTTTTCCTGTGGTTCTTTTCAATCCCCCGGCTGTGTTGATAATAATTCCCGGAATTGAAGCAAACGAACCTTCCGCTTCCTTCACCCTGACGACCTCCCTGAAGGTATGCGGACATTGCCCGGGAATAACGACATCAAAAGACGGATCAGAAAAATCATCAGGACACAAGGTGACATGCAAACCACCTGCAACAGTAAGGATTGCAGGATTAATTTTTTTTACGGTGCGGCAAATTTCAACGCAATAATCAAATTCAGACGTAATGACTGTAACGCCTACCAGATCAGGCTTATGCTTGTTTACCAGCAATTCTACCAGGAGATCTAATGGCGGTGTATCCGGGTCAAGATCATATTCCCCTTTCATATCAAAAACCACCACATCGTGATCCTTAACCGCAGCGGCAATGGTGAGCAGCCCGAGTGGCGGCCCGATCAGCTTCTTATGTATGAACCGTTTCGCCTCCTCCGGTGCAAACTTGAGAATGTTGTTCTCAGGAGAACGTGGTGGATTGATTAAAAGGATTTTCATTCGCCAAATTTAGTTGATTTTTACTACTTTTGTTGAGCACAAAAAATTACCTCATCCCCCGGCCCCTTCTGCGCAAGGAGAAAGGGAGTTGCGGTTATCTCAAAAGTCATTTTTTACCGCAAAGTCGCAAAGACGCGAAAATAAATATTATTGATTTTCAATTCTTAGCTCCTTAGCGTCTTCGCGGTGAATAAAGCAATTCAGACTTTTAAGACAGCCTCTCAGGGTGAAGCAGATAAGACCAAATGCGTCATTGAATCTCCTGTATGCTCAACTTGCCCCTGGTACGGCAAAAATTTGTCGAACTGAATTGTTGCATCATTATCCCGACTTATAATAACGACCACGCGTTGGAAAGTGTTATTTCCGGGGTTTTGGCATATACCGATCATGTGATTGTGGTCAATGACGGGTCAACGGATCAAACCAAAGCCATTCTTGACCGGATTCCCATGATTCAGAAAATTACCATACCTGTGAATACCGGCAAAGGATGGGCTTTGCGGCAAGGTTTTGCACATGCAATCAAACAAGGATACCGGTATGCCATCACCATCGACAGCGACGGACAGCATTTCCCTGAAGATCTGCCTTTATTTCTTGATCTGATTGAGGAGCAACCCGATTCACTGATCCTCGGAGCCCGCGACATGGTGCAGGAAGCTGTACCAGGAACAAGCAATTTCGGGCACAAATTTTCGATTTTCTGGTTTAAAGTTGAAACCGGGATTACAGTGTTGGATGTGCAGACCGGTTTTCGACTCTATCCACTCAACCGGATAAAAGAGATCAGATGGGTTGTTTCGAAAAAATATGAATATGAAGTCGAAATATTAGTCCGGCTTGCCTGGCAAGGCGTGAACATTCTTTCGGTACCGGTAAAAGTTTATTACGCACCCAAGGAAATTCGTGTTTCACATTTCAGAAAGTTCAAAGATTTTACCCGGGTCAGCATTGCAAACAGCATCCTGGTTTTCATGGCGTTGCTTTGGGTTCGCCCGTTGTCATTCTTTAAAGGGCTCCGGAAAAAGTCAATCCGTGAATTTTTCATGGAATATGTTGTCAACAGCCAGGATTCAAATTCAAAACTTGCCATGTCGGTCGCACTGGGGCTTTTCGTCGGTGTCACCCCTATCTGGGGATGGCAGATTGTAACGACATTCGGACTGGCACACCTTTTCAAATTAAACAAATTTGTTGCTGTCACCTTCTCAAATATCAGCCTTCCTCCCATGCTTCCCTTCATTATTTTCCTGAGCTATATGTTAGGCGGATGGGTGATGGGGGTTGAAATGTCGAACCTGCATTACATTCATGGGCTTGGTTTTCAATGGATAAAAGAAAACCTGATCCAGTATCTGCTGGGCAGTCTGATCCTTGGATTTCTTCTTTCCCTGGTACTCGGACCTGTTGCCTACATTCTTCTGACTGTTTTCAGGAAAAAACATGTCTGATTTTTTCATACATATTTACCGGTTTTTTCGAAAAAGGAAGACAGCTTTCTATTTACTGCTTGCATTGGCGTCATTAGCAATCGTCATCATTGCTTCAAGAATCGGGTTTGAAGAAGATATTTCACAATCAGTTTCCGGTAAGAGTCAGGATGACAACACAGGTTATGTAGTCAGGAATTTAAAGCTGAGCGATAAGCTGATTGTTGACTTTACTCTTGCTGATTCACTTGCCCCTGCTGACCCGGATCTGTTAAAATTGGCCGGTCAAAGTTTTGCAGATTCCTTAAAAGCGCGATTCGACAGCGGAACCATCCGCAACATCACATTCAATGCATCCGACACCGCTATGGATGAGTTGATGGCCTTGGTGATGGAGCATCTGCCCGTATTTTTTGATGAAGTCGATTATATATCTCTCGACAGCATCCTGAAACCCGGTGCCATTGAAAAAGCCCTTGAAAAAGATTATAAAATTCTCGTTTCCCCTGCAAGCATGGTTCTGAAAAAACGTATACAGCAGGATCCGCTTGGGATTTCGAACATTGCTTTTGCCAAGTTGAAGTCATTGCGGGCAGGTGATAATTTCGAAATCAGGGACGGGTGCATCTATTCCGGCGATTTTCGTCATTTGCTTATTATTATCGAACCTTCCAACCCATCAGCCGAAACACAGCGTAATGAAAAGCTGATATCAGGCCTTGATGACATCATCCGGACCCTGACAAATGGGCAACATCAGCAGGTCAGGATGCAATATTTCGGTGGTGTCGCCGTAGCTGTTTCCAATGCCAGGCAACTGAAAAAGGATATCATGCTTACCCTGTTCATCGCCATTGTGTTGATTTTTTTGCTGATAGGCTGGTATTTCAAAAGTGTCAGGGTTCCGCTGATGGGATTTTTGCCTGCCATCTTCGGTGGCACCCTGTCATTGGCCATCCTGTTCCTGGTGAAGGGAAAAGTTTCTGCCATTTCATTGGGCATTGGCTCAGTCATCCTCGGACTGATTGTAGATTATGCGCTGTATCTTATAAACCATTTCAGAAGGAGGCATGACATTGAACTCACCCTGAAGGAGATGTCGCTGACCATTGTGTTATGCAGTCTCACTTCGGCTGGAGCATTTCTTTGCCTTACCTTTTTGAATTCAGTGGTGTTGCAGGATCTTGGGTGGTTCTCGGCATTCAGCGTGGTTGGTGCTGCAGTTTTTACACTTGTCGTACTTCCCCAATTTCTGAATGAAAAATTGTTGCCGCTGAAAAATGTTCAACGGATAACATTTATCGACCGTTTGGCAGCCATCCGTTATGAGAAGAAAAACTGGCTTATCGCACTATTGCTGATCATTGGGATTTTATCCATCTATTTTTCAGGAAAAGTGAAATTTGAAAAAAACATGTTATCCCTGAGTTTTGTAACGCCGCAACTGGCCAAAGCAGAATCAGATCTCGATAAAATCAGCAACTTCAAGCTTAAAAACATTTATCTCGTTTCTACCGGAAAAAATATTGAAGCAACCCTGAGAATTCAGGAACGACTGGCCATTGACATTCAACGCCTTGTAAAAAACGGAACCATCCACGGCATCTCCAATGCCGGTTATCTGCTGACTTCCGATTCATTACAACAGTTGAAAATCACACGATGGACGCAATATTGGACAACTGAAAGAATTAATCAGTTGAAAACAACTTTGCTTTTTCAATCCAAAAAATTCGGATACAGTCCATCTGCCTTCGACTCATTTTTCAACCTGGTTACGCTGCCCTTCAAGCCGCTTTCAATCAGTTCTCCTGATATTGCCGGCAACCACTTGATCTCCGATTGGATTTCAGTAAAGAAGGAAATGGTATTGGCACCGACCATCCTGAAAGTCAGCGAATCGAATAAAGAGAAGATTTACCAGGCATTTCCCCCGAATCCTCACTATGTTTTGTTTGACAAACAGAGCCTCACCAGCAGGTTTGTTGATAACGTCAGGCACGACTTCAATCTGTTGGTCACCCTTTCAATGATTTTCGTCACCTTGTTACTCATCTTTTCATTTGGCCGGCTTGGTCTTGGCCTGATGACCGCGTTGCCGATGTTTTTCAGTTGGTTGATTACCCTTGGTTTTATGGGAGTGACCGGCATCAGATTCAATATTTTCAACATTATCATCTCATCCTTCATCTTTGGGTTAGGTGTTGATTACAGCATCCTGATGATGCGCGGATTGCAGCATTCCCTTAAATCGGGCAAAGACGATCTTCATCCTTACAAAGTTTCGGTTCTGCTTTCGTCATTAACCACACTTTTCGGCGTTGGTGCCCTCTTTACAGCACGACATCCTGCACTTAATTCTATTGCCATGATATCGGTTGCAGGCATTGTGGGTGTGGTTATCCTATCTTTCGTTTTTCAGCCGCTGATCTTCAACGGGATTATCCTTTCAAGGCAAAAGGAGCATAAATTTCCTGTCACCTTCCGGATTTTGATCAAGACCATCGTGACCTGGGGAAATATCGTTCTGATCGCAGTTATCCTGATGATCGTGGGTGGAATGATCAACCTCCTGCTGCCTGTAAAACGGAAGAAAAAAAAGATACTTTTTCACCATCTATTTTATTGGTTGACAAAAGCCTACATTGCATTTACCTTTGCCTTCGACCGCAAATTGATCAATGACCCTGGTGAAGATTTCACCAAACCGGCCATCATCATCAGCAATCATCAAAGTCTCATTGAAACCCCTGCATTTTTAAGGTTATATCCCAGGATCATTATCCTCACCACATCTTGGGTTTACCGCTCTCCTGTTTTTGGCCCTATCGCCCGTCTGGCTGACTTTTACAATGTTGATCACGGAATTGACAGCATTATCGGCCAACTCAAAGAAAAAGTGGATGAAGGATTTTCCATCCTGATTTTTCCGGAAGCCCATCGCTCGGCAGATCATAAAATTCAGCGTTTTCACAGGGGAGCATTCTACCTTGCAGAAAAACTGAAGATCGATATTCTGCCCATCATGGTATTTGGAACCGGCGATTTCCTTGGAAAAAGTGCATTCTGGGGCAGGCCGAACAGTTTCAGGATGAAGATACTGAACAGGGTTTCCTTCGATGATCCTTCATTTGGCCTGACCTATCAGGATCGCGCGAAACAATTCCGCCGGTTTTATATCTCCCACTATGCAAATTTCAAAACTGAAGAAGGCGACACCCACTATTATCGCCGTAAACTGGCGCTGAACTACGTTTTGAAGGGACCTATCCTTGAATGGTATATGCGTGTAAAGTTGAAATTGGAGAACGACTATGAAATTTACAACCGGTTGATGCCACGCCATGGTGAAATCCTTGACCTGGGTTGCGGGTACGGATTTATAGCCTACATGCTGATGTTTACCGGGGATGATCGCAGAATTACCGCAGTGGATTATGATGCCGAAAAAATTTCAGTTGCAGCAAATTGCTATTCAAAAAACGACAGGATCAGTTTTATCTGTGCCGATGTTTCGGATTATGAAATAACGCCAATGGATGGATTTCTGCTTAGTGATGTCCTTCATTATCTTACACCCGAAAAACAGCACAATCTGCTGAGAAATTGTTTTGCAAACCTGAAACCCGGAGGCACTGTGTTGATCCGCGAAGCAAATGCGGCATTGAAACACCGCCATAAACGATCGATGCTTACCGAATTCCTATCCACCAACATCGGTTTTAATAAAACGCAAACCATTGAAAAACAGCTTTATTTTACATCTGCAGACCAAATAAGGGTGATTGCATCGGAATTCGGGTTGACCATGCAAGTCATCGACAATAAGAAAACGACTTCAAACAACCTGTATGTGTTAAGCAAAGATCAACCTGTAACCAATCTTTCTGATTTACCATGAACGAAATGAATCATTACGACGTAATCATCATCGGTTCAGGCTTAGGGGGATTGTTATGCGGATATATCCTTACCAAAGAGGGATTCAAAGTTTGCATCATTGAAAAACAACGGCAACCCGGCGGAAACCTGCAAACCTTTACCAGGTCAGGATACAAATTTGAGACAGGTGTTCATTATACCGGCGCACTTGGGCCGAACCAGACCTTGTCACGGTACTGGAAATATTTCGGGTTAATTGATGAATTACCCCTGCAGCAGCTTGATCAGGATTGTTTCGACAGAATCGGATTTGATGAATGCGAATTTCCACTGGCACAGGGCTTTGGGAACTTCATTGAACAGTTGCTTCCGATGTTTCCGGATGCCCGGTCCGGGTTAACTGCATACATCGATAAAATCGCCGAAGTTGTCTCAGCCTTTCCGTTATACAACCTTGAACTACCCGTTGATCACCGGGAACATCACTACACAACACAAAGTGCATACGAATTTTTAACGAAACTTTCCCAAATCCCCATTCCCAAATCCAAATTTCCAAATCCGAAATGCCAAATCCCACTCTCCGCTGTCCTTGCAGGAAACAACTACCTGTATGGCGGAAGTCGGGTAACTCCGTTGCATGTTGCATCCCTGATCAACCATTCGTTTATTTCCGGCGCCTACAGGATCATTGGGGGCAGCGACCAGATCGCACATATTCTGGTCAGGGCTATCAGGATGCAGGGTGGAACCATCATCACCAACCATGAAGTCACAGCGATTGACAATGTCAGGCAAAAGTTTTCAATAGGAACAACAGCAGGTGATGTATATTTTTCGACCAGAATAATTTCCGATATCCATCCGGCAGCAACATTATCCATGATGCCAGCTGAAATGGTCCGTCCCGCTTATCAGAAGCGTATTGATTCATTGGATAATACTGCAGCTTCCTTCATCTTATATCTCTCTTTTAAGCCCGGAACCTTTCCCTACCTTAATTACAATTATTACCATCATGCGGCCGCTGATCCCTGGGCGGAATCCGGAATTACCGGTTCACAATGGCCTGGTATGTTTCTTCTTTCAACAGCCTGCCACAAAAAGGAGCAGGAATTTGCAGAAACCGCAACCATTCTTACCTACATGCATTATGATGAAGTTGCAAGGTGGAAAGATACCGTCACGGGAAAAAGAGGTGCAGCATACCTGGATTTTAAACATGAAAAAGCAGAAAAACTGTTGCGGCTTGTTTCTCAAAGGTTTCCAGCAATAAATGCTGCCATAAGCCACATGGATATCTCCACTCCCCTCACCTACCGCGATTATACAGGCATTCCGGAAGGATCGCTTTACGGAATCCAGAAAAATTATCATGAGCCGCTGCTGACAACCGTGATGCCGAAAACCAAAATACCAAATTTTTATTTTACCGGGCAGAATACCAACCTGCATGGTGTGCTCGGCGTTACGATTGGAGCTGTAGTAACCTGTGGTGAAATTTTAGGATTGGAACACCTCCTCAAAAAAATTAAAAATGGCTGAACGTAAACATCGTTGGGCTAAACGTGCTGGTATCATCATCCTGGTGATCGCCACGATCTTGGTGATATTTTCAGTGTGGTTTCATCATTACACAAAAATCGATATTCCGCTCGTTGAAAATTCTGAATCCGTAAAACTGACTGTTGAAAACCCTTCCCGTGACTTTTACCGGATCGGCCGGAACTGGCTGAAAAGAAGTTCAACCGGCTTGTGGGAAATGTACATCGAAGGAAAGCCCTTCGACCGGGGCGTTATCAATGGAAAACTGTCGAAACGGCTCATTGCAGCTCAGGAAAAGGCATTCATTGACCAAATCAGGGAGATGATCCCATCAGAATTTTACCTGCGTTTTCTTAAATATTTCATCTATTGGTTTAACCGTGACCTTGACCGGTTTTTAACTGAAGAATACAAACAGGAAATTTACGGCATTTCACTTTCGGCCTCAGAAAAATATTCATTTATCGGCTCAAATTATCAGCGCATCCTCAATTATCATTCGGCACACGATATCGGCCATGCTTTGCAGGACTACAGCCTCGTAGGATGCACCAGCTTCGGCGTTTGGGGCGATAAATCCAAAGACGGGTCGATGATCATTGGCCGGAATTTTGATTTTTTTATGGGCGATGAATTTGCTGAAAACAAGATCATCTGTTTCGAAAAACCTGAACATGGCCACGGATTCATGATGATTACCTGGGGCGGCATGATCGGAGCCGTTTCGGGGATGAACGATGAGGGTCTTACGGTAACAATAAATGCTGCCAAATCAGAAATCCCGGCTGCTGCACGTACACCAATCTCCATCGTGGCCCGTGAAATCCTGCAATATGCCTCAAACATCAGTGAAGCATTCGCCATCGCTAAAAAGCGCGAGACCTTTGTCTCAGAGTCAATATTCATCGGTTCAGCTCATGACAAGCATGCCGTCATCATCGAAAAATCACCTTTTAAAATGGCCATGGTAATGCCCACTGAAAATTACCTGGCTTGTGCAAACCATTTTCAATCTGAGGAATTCTCTTCAGATCCGCTGAACATCAGAAATAAAAATGAAAATGCGTCGGTGTATCGGTATAAACGGCTTATTCAGGATATTACCAACAGTATGCCATTGGATTACAGGGATATGGCGGCAATTCTTCGCGACCGGCAAGGACTGAATGACAACGATATCGGGATGGGTAACGAGAAGGCCATAAACCAGCTTATTGCCCACCATTCCATTATTTTTATGCCGGAAAAGCTGCTTGTTTGGGTTTCCACATCTCCCTGGCAACTGGGGCCATATGTATGTTATGACCTATATAAAATTTTTCATAACTTTGCCGGCCCTCAGCAAAATGTTGATTTGACGGAACCGGATAAAACCATTCCGCCGGATTCTTTTCTTAAATCCACTGATTATGAGCGATTTATCCGCTTCAGTGAAATGAAGAAAGACTTGAAACAAAAACTTCGGGCCGATAAAACTGATCTGCTTCCAGGTTCTTTTATTGATGATTTCCGGGCTTCTAATCCAATGTATTACGAGGTTTTTGACCTGATTGGGGATTATTATTTTAAACAGGGTGAATTTAATCTGGCAAAAGCTGAATACCATCATGCACTGTCATTGGTTATCCCCCGCTGGAATGAAAAGGAAAAGATTATTAAAAAGCTTGCAGATTGCAATGTTCGAAAATGATCCTGACTAGTTGATATACAGGAATTTAAGAACGATAAAAAGTCTGGTGTAACAAATTGAACAATTCTAATAACTGAAAACAATTTCAATGAAATTTAAACTGATATACCCCCGCTGGGAAAAACTTGAAGGTCAAACTATTTTCAATCTTCCTCCGCACGGTCCGGTGGTCATGGCCGCCGAAATTCCGGAAAATATTGAAATTGAATTTACGGATGAGAATGTAGAAGACCTGGTTATCGACGAAAGCCCTGATTTTGTTGGGATTTCGATGATGCTCACCACGCAGGTTAAACGTGGCTGGGAAATTGCTGACCAGTACCGCAAACTTGGCAAAAAGGTTATTTTTGGCGGGATTTCGACCATGCTCCATGCCGAAGAAACCATGCTTCATGCCGATTCGATCTTTCTGGGCGAGGTGGAAGGCCGCCTTGGCCAGATATTTCTGGATTTTCACAAAAACGACCTGAAGAAAATCTATAACTTTCTGAGCAAACCGCCTGATATGAGTCTGATCGGGCCAGCCAGGCGCGATATCCTGAAAAAAGACCTCTACTATCACAAAGGGTTCCGGATGGTTGATCTTTTTCATGCCTCCCGCGGATGCATCTACGATTGCTATCCTTGCGCCGTACGTTACCTTGGAGGCCGGGGATTCCGTCCCCGACCCATCGACCGGGTGGTGGAAGAGTTATCGCAAATGGACAACAATCGTTTGTTCATCGTTGATAATTCACTGGCGTTGGATACCCAATGGGAAAAGGATTTGTTCAAAGCCATGATCCCCCTGAAGAAAAAATGGGTAAGCCATACCATCGAAGATAAAGACGAAGTACTGGATCTGGCCGCACAGGCAGGAGCTTGGTATGTGTATCAGGCTGTGTTTGATACATCCGATTACATCAAGAATCGCATTAAGCAGTACCATGCATATGGCATTGCCGTTGAAGGCACGATTTTACTGGGACTTGACAACCAGACAGAGGATGATATCAAGCGGCTGGTTGATTTCCTGCTTGAAATCAACCTTGACCTTGCCGAATTCACGGTTCTGGCACCGTTCCCTCACACGAAAGCATACAGCGACCTGATGAAGCAGGGCCGCATCTTCGATACCGACTGGAACCATTACAATGCCGGAAAAGTTGTTTACCAGCCAAAGCACATGTCGCCTGAAAGATTAACCGAATTGTATCAATATGCATGGGATACTTTCTATAAAGATGAACCCCAAACGATGAAGATGTTCAACCTCATCAACCGGGTTGTTTCGCGTGAAATTGCCGACGGAACCTATACTCCGCGCCGTCGCGATATCGCCGATCTGAGCTTTGGGAAGAAAGTTGCAAAGGTAGCTTAGTGAAAATAATGCAGACAATGCAAAAAATGCAAACAGTGCAGACAATGCAAAAAATGCAAAAAATGCAGGTGTTCGTGTGTTCACCCTCTCACCCGCTCACCTGCTCACCCGTTTACCCGTTCACCCGTTCACCCGTTCACCCGTTCACCCGTTCACCTGCTCACCCGTTCACCCGTTTACCCGTTCACCCGTTCACCCGTTTACCCATTTCACCAAAACCTAACCAGCTAACCCGATCACTTGCCGATGGAGACCAATCCCGACTTTAACAAATACATGGACCGCTACTTTGACTATCTTGGACAATGGGAAAGTCCCTCTAAATGCGGATTAAAGGTCATTTCCAGGAAAGATGGCAAAATATTGGCCATAGCCACTGAAATCTACCGGCAGAACCCCGGAACACCTGTTACTGAATGGTGTGCCCCTTTGGCAACCTGCATCATGAACGAACTGAACTGCACACCCGGAAACTTTATTTTTATTGAACATACACCCGATCTGCACAGCAAGCTGACATTCTATGGAGAAACGTTTGACCTGGTAAACTTTGATTTCTCGGGTCAGAACCTCGTAAATCCCAAATGGTCCCGCATCACCAATGATAAGGTAGATGAAATGATGGAAGCGTAAATTCTTCCTATATTTACCTCATATTTCGTAACATCAACGTGAGGAATCGCCTGTTTTCATTAATGTTTCTCTTTTTTCTGTTTGATAATTGCTGTATAGCTCAGCAAATTCTCAAATCGGGATTTCAGGGCATTGTACTTGATAATCAAACGCAGGCTCCGCTGCTGGGAGCAACGGTGATCATTATTGGTACCGACCCCTTGGTTGGTACGGTTACCGATATCCAGGGGCACTTCAGGTTTCCACCCGTAAAGATAGGCCAATATCAACTCCGGGTTTCCTATATGGGTTATGCCACAGTCATTACCGATCCGCTCATTGTAGTCAGCGGAAAAGAGACCATGACCACCATTTTAATGAAAGAAACCTCGGTCAGTGCCGGGGAAGTCGAAATCAGGGCAGGTTACCGCAAAAATGAAGCCATTAACAAAATAGCCACAGTGAGTGTAAGATCTTTCAGCGTGGACGAAACCTTCCGATTCGCAGGCAGTTACAACGACCCTGCCCGTATGGCGGCCAATTTTGCAGGCGTTACCAGTGGCATCGACAACCGGAACGATATCATCGTGCGGGGAAATGCACCAACAGGCCTGCAATGGCGAATCGACGACATGGAAATTCCCAACCCGAACCATTTTGCGGCAGTGGGAACAACGGGCGGCCCGGTTACCGTGTTGAACAACAATCTGGTAACCAATTCCGATTTTTTCACTGGCGCCTTCCCTGCTCAATATGGCAACACCCTCGCAGGTATCTTCGATCTGAAGATGCGAAATGGAAATGCAGAGAAGCATGAATACTGGTTCGAAATCGGATGGAACGGACTGGAGTTCGGTGCCGAAGGTCCCTTTTCTAAAAAACACCGGGCATCCTACCTTATTTCATACCGTTATTCCCCGCTGCAGTTTCTCAACTGGTTCAACCTCAACATCGGGATCGTACCCAAATACCAGGACCTCAATATTAAAATCAATCTTCCGACCAGTCGGGCCGGCACTTTCACAATTACAGCCATTGGCGGACTCAGCAATATTGAACTATTTGACAGCCGGAAAGATCAATCCAAATGGTTATTCCCTGATTATGGCGAAAACATCTCCAATGGATCAAACCTGGGAGTCCTGGGAGTTTCACATCAGCTTTTTCTCAGGAAGGGACTGAGGTGGAAAAACATATTGTATCTGGTTGCCTCCGATACACGCACCAAAATCGACACCTTTTCATATATACAGCAAGTACCGTCAAACTGGGCCGGAGAACGATCCACGGAAATCAAGTATTCGTTCTCCTCGGTACTGACAAAAAAATTCTCGCCAAGTAATACGCTAATCAGTGGCATTTACTGGGATTTCTACCAGATGTCATTCGCAGACAGCATGATATACAAAGCGGTTTTTCTGTTGAATACAAGTTCAAAGGAGAACATGCAGCTATTGCGGGGATTTTCGCTGTTGCAACATAATTTCAGTGAAAAATTTTCCTCCACCCTGGGAATATACGGATCGTGGCTGACACTCAACAATTCATGGTCGGTTGAACCACGGATCGGATTCGACTGGAATATCAACGAAAAGCATTCGATCAACTTTGGCACAGGCCTTTACAGCCAGATGCAACCCAGGGTAATCTACTTCATCCTTTCACACCAACCGGGGGGAAATGTGATACAACCCAACCTTGACCTAGGGTATACCAAAAGCGCACAAATCGCATTGGGGTATAACTACCTGCTGAACAAAGACCTTCGGTTCAAAACCGAACTGTACTATCAGTATTTATTCGATATCCCGGTAAAAGAATCCATCCCTCAGTATGCACTCAGCAACCAGGGTCATGAGTTTTTCATCGATCGCCAATATGCTGATAGTCTAGTCAATAAAGGGACCGGACAAAATTATGGCATAGAATGCACCTTCGAGCGATTTTTCAAAAAAAACTACTACTTCCTGTTTACAGCTTCCGCTTTTAACTCGGTTTATACTGGTTATGACAACATTATCCGCAATTCAGCCTTCAATGTCAACTATGCCCTGAATGCAGCAGGCGGATACGAATTCATCATGGGAAAACGCAAATGGGGAGTGATGTCTTTTGGTTTAAGGGGCACATGGGCCGGAGGAAGTCCTTACATACCCTACGATGTAAATGCCACCGTGGCTTGCGGAGAACCGGTATACGACTGGAAACAGGCATATAATCCCAGGTTTCCCGAATACAAGCGGATTGCATTCCGTTTCGGGATCAGGCGAAATCTGCCGGGTTATAACATTGAATTCTTTATGGATTTGCAGTACCGGACAAGTTTTACCAACATCTCCCTTCAGCGGATCGACCCTAAAACGGGGGAAATCAGAGAGTTTCTAACAATGGGATTTTTCCCCATGGGCACATGGCGGATACAGTTTTGAAAAAAAAGCCGTATCTTTGCAGTTCCATAACCAAACCTATGAATAAAAGCACCCCCCATTCATTCCATATCCCGATACTGGGAATCGGATATTCCATCGATACACCTGTCAAGGTAGCTCATCTGGGAATCTCATCTGTGATATCGCTTGGGGATGACATATTGATAGAAAAACTCAGGGAGTTCTACAGCAGAAAATTTGATCTTCCTTTTCAGGCTATTACTGATAAAATCGACGATTTCAGAGCTAAAAGAATTACAGCCTATCTTAACCTCGTTCAGAAACTTGCCAAAGACAAATTTGAAGAACTTAAAACATCATACGCACAAAAAAACAGTGAATTTTCGAAATATATCGAACTATTGCAGGATTCATCACAACTGAAACAGAAATTTGAACAGTTGAAACAAAACTGGAATGACCTGGATGTGAAGCAATGGATTCACGAAAACCTCACCATGGGCAGCATCGATGTGAACATCATGACCAAAGTGGATAAGGAAAATTACCGAAATCATGAAAAGCTTCCGGTCGAATACAATAATGCATATGCCGCAGTACGCGGATTTGTCAAAAGCGACCTATCTTCATCGCTTGTGATGTCGGCAGGGATGAGCCCCCGTTTATATAATTACCTTGAGACCTTTGATGAATTCTATCCTGACAGCAATTTCTGGTTAAAAAAGAAAATCACCTTGAAAGTAAGTGATTTCCGATCAGCCATCATACAGGGGAAATTCCTGGCGAAAAAGGGAATATGGGTCTCTGAATACCGCATTGAATCAGGGTTAAATTGCGGTGGACACGCCTTTCCAACTACAGGATTCCTGCTTGGACCAGTGCTTGAGGAGATCAATAATAATCGTGAAGACCTCATCAATCAAACTTTCACGCTGTTAAAAATAGCGCTGAAGGCAAAAAACCGTCCCTGCCCTCCCGAACCTCTTGAAATTAAAATCACAGCCCAGGGCGGAGTTGGAACAGCGGAAGAACATCAATTTCTTGCAGACCATTACCAACTTGATTCTGTTGGTTGGGGAACTCCGTTCCTGCTGGTTCCTGAAGTGGTAAACGTTGATGAAAAAACACTGAAACTCTTATGCGAAGCAAAAGAAGATGACCTTTTTGTCAGCAATGTCAGCCCACTCAACGTTCCTTTCAACAATATAAGGGGAAATACAAAAGACATCGAAAAAGAGGCATATATCCACAACCACACACCAGGAAATCCCTGTCCGAAAAACTACTTAGCCCTCAGCGAAGAGTTCGGATTTCCGCCGCTTTGCACAGCTTCAAGAAAATATCAAAAACAGAAAATTGAGGAACTGAAAACACGAGGTTTGCCTGAAAATGAATTTCAGCACGAATACGATAAAATTGTCGAAAAAGCTTGTCTGTGTGTTGGCCTCGGGACATCTGCCCTTTTAGTCAACCACCTGGATACCAAAGTAGAAAAACCAGGCGTGTCTGTTTGTCCGGGACCAAATCTGGCCTATTTCTCAGAAGTGATGACGCTGAAAGAGATGGTGGATCATATCTATGGTAAAATCAATGTAATCAAACGGAATGACAGGCCCAACATGTTCATGAAGGAACTGAAGATGTACATCGATTACCTGAAAAACAAAATGGATGAGACTGCCCGGCCCTGGTCAGAAAAGCAGGAGGAATATTTCACCACATTCGTTGAAAACCTTGACAAAGGCATCAAATATTATAAGGAGTTGTTTGCAAATGTTAAAATAAACCTCCAGGATAAAAAAGCCAAACTTATCTCAGATCTTGAAAAATTCGAACTTCAGTTGAAGAACCTTCCTGCCAGGTAACACCATCAGTTGAAATAAAATTTCCATCAGATCTTTACAAAAAAAGCAGGTTTTCTGCACCAGGCTGGTTGAATATCTGCGCTGACCCGGGTGAACAAACGACATGAGTAAACCACCTTCCATCGAAAAACTCCCACCTGTGTGGTTCATCAGGGCCATCAATGCTTTTCGCACATTTTTATTGCAATTGAACAGGAAATTATTCCCTGGAAATGTCGTGCTTTTTGAACAATTTCAGCAATTCTGGCTTTTACCATCCATTTACGTTGCAGCAAAACTCGACATTGCAGCCATCCTGAAAGAAAAACCGCTTACCGCCGGGGAAATTTCTGAGCGTCTTTCCTTAGATGAGACTAATGTCTCACGTATTTTACGTACACTTTCCAGCCAGGGTGTTTTTAAGCAAACCCGCGACGGACGTTTTGCCCTTAACGGAATGTCCCGGGCTCTTCTGGATGAATCTGGCTCTCTGCGACATATGATCCTCCATCATCTGGGTCCTGTGAACTGGAATTTAATGAGCAACCTGGAATATGCAGTGCGTACCGGGAAAGATGCCTTTACGGATAAATATGGCAAGGAAATATATGAATTTCTCAAGGATCATCCGGAGGAAAGTTCCCTGTTTGATAAATCAATGTCGAACCTTTCGGATATCGGACTGCGACCCATTCTCAATGCCTTTGATTTCTCGAAATTTCCTTTGATAACTGACATCGGGGGGGGCGAAGGATTTCTCCTGGCCAATATCCTTCATTTCAATCCCGGATGCCGGGGCATTCTTTTTGACACCCCTCAGGCGCTTGAGAAAGCGTTTGAAATGGTTGCCAGGTATCAGGTCGAAAACAGGATACAGATCATTCCAGGTAATTTCTTCAATGCCATCCCCTTATCCGGTGATCTCTTCATTCTCAAAAACATCATCCACAACTGGGGTGATGAAGAGTCGATTGAACTACTGAAAAATATCCATCAGGCTACCGGAACAGACAGCCTCCTGCTGATCATCGAAATGGTGGTTTCACCGGACAGTAAGCCATCATTGGCCAAATTGCTGGATATCCAGATGATGGCCACCATGCAGGGAGGAAAAGAGCGTACTGCGAATGAGTATAGTTTCCTGCTTGAAAAATCCGGTTTCAGGCTTTCACAAATTATTCCCACCATTGCACCGATCAGCATGATTACGGCAAAAAAAATCAGATAAATCTTCCTATTTTTGCTCCATGCGAAAACTGTGGTTTATCCTGAAAAAAGAATTTCTGTTACTCTACAGGGATATTCCGGGATTGATCATCCTTTTCATGATGCCTATCCTTTTGATTTTTGTTGTGACCCTGGCGCAGGAAAATGCCCTGAAAAGCCAGAACTCCAAAACACGGATCCTGTTTGTTGATGAATCAAAAAGCCTTTTTTCAGCCAAACTTCAGTCGAATCTCGATTCATCCGGTTTTTTTCACCCGGTGGCTGAAATCGATAAGGTACCCGTAACCATCTCACAGGCAAGAACATTGATTGAGCGAGGTGATTACAAGTTTGGGGTAATCGTTCTGCCTGCCGATTCGGCGATAATCCTGCTTATTGACCCAACCCTGCAGGAAACCTTTAAAACTTCGGTGACAAACTCGCTCAGTTATATTATCAAGGGTACTGCAACAAAGGAAGCCATGAATGGTATTTTAGGCAATCTCCCTGAAAACATGAAGCCTGTTATCCTTGGAATGGTTGCCCAGTCAATGCAAAAACTCCCTCCCATTCACGAAACATACGCGCTGAAGGAGAAATCAGCCATCGAGCCCAACGTGATCCAGAACAATGTTCCCGGTTTTATCCTGTTTGCCATGTTTTTTATCGTAATTCCCCTGGCCGGCAGTCTGATCACGGAAAAAAACGAAGGCAGCTTTCAGCGGCTGCGTTCGCTACCGGTGCGACTTTCGGCAATTCTTGGCGGGAAAGTATTGGCCTACCTGGTTGTTTGTCTCCTGCAATTCATACTTATGATGGCCATCGGAACCTGGGTTTTCCCGACATTCTTCGGATTTCCTCAGCTTCAGCTCGGCCATCAGTACCTGGCCATTGCCATTGCAACGGTGGCTGCTTCCTTGGCTGCCATTGGTTTCGGAATAATTGTTGGGGCAGCAGCAACCACGCATAACCAGGCGGCCTTGTTCGGCTCAGTAATGGTAGTTTTACTGGGCATTATCAGCGGAACTTTTTTGCCAATCCACCTCATGCCGAAATTTATTCAGTATTTAAGTTACCTCTCCCCCATCCGTTGGGGTATTGATAATTATCTGAACATCTTTATTCGTGAAGGAAACGTTATGAGTATCCTGCCAAATACGATTTTGCTTATCCTGTTTTTCGGTTTTGCAATGATCTCAAGCATTGCTATTTTTGCAAAACGAAAATAGAAGGATTTTTAAATTTCATCCAATGAAAGAAAAAGACGGATTTGTTGATTATCCTGAACAGCAGATGATCCTCTATGTCGAGAAGGATGATGGAAAATATGGCCCAATGCAGACAGGTTCATACATCTCGGCCAACTATATGGATGATTACCTCTATAAACGCAGGAACCTGGAGCTTGAACTGAGAGAGCAACTGATCAAAGGCAGCATCAGCCCGGTAAACTATTTCATGGTGCTCGAGGACCTCACCCTCTCCGAATTATCAGCCAGGGCGGGCGTGAGGCAATCACGGGTAAAAAAGCATCTTGATCCGAAGCAGTTCGGCGATGTATCAGTAGATGAACTCCGCCAATACGCGGCAGTATTCAATGTTCCTGCGGCAAACCTTTTGCAGGTTGTTCTGGTGAATGACAAGGGTAATTTTGAATCAAATCTTCTGCTTGAAAATAAAGCAGAGAAAATTTCTGTCGATCAAACACCTACAGGCAACCCTTATGTTGTGCTGACTAAAATAGAAGAAAGGAAATAGATGATTTCACGGAATTTCAACCATAAAATGGCCGCCCACTGCGAATCGGGGACAATCACCGCTTTGCTGAACCATGGGGGACTACAAATAAGTGAACCCTTGGTTTTCGGCATCTCAAGTGGTATCTTCTTTGGTTACTTTCACAAAATGAAAGCCTTCGCATTCCCGACTTTTATCGTCAGAAATAAACCCGGGCAGATGCGCACTAACCTTGAAAAGCGTATCGGTGTGCGTTTTAAAACCTACGATTTTAAAGATCCCTTCAAGGGGCAACAACTTCTGGATCAATTACTGCTGAAGGATATCCCTACAGCTGCCCAGGTTGATTTTTTCTATATGGACTATGTTCCGTCGTGGGAACGTGTTCACATCAATGTTCATTTTCTGGTGGTTACAGGCAAAGCTGATAACAAATACACCATAAGCGATGCCTATTTCCCAAAAATGGTTGAACTTGATGCATCCTCGCTTGAAAAGGGTCGATTTGCCGGGGGCAACATGTCGCCTAAAGGTTTTATTTTTCATCTTGACAAACTCCCTGCTGAAATTGATTACAACAAGGCCATCACGAAAGGTATAAACAAAGCCTGTTTTTATATGTTAAGCCTCCCTATTCCTTTTATTGGTATAAAAGGCATGCGGATGTTTGCCCGAAAAGTGGTGGAATGGCCTAAGTTTGCCCGTGATACCGAGCATCTGTCGCATGAAATCATGAAAATCAACATCCTGCTGGAAGATCAGGGCACCGGTGGAGCCGGTTTCCGATTTATCTATGCTACATTCCTCCAGCAAGCTGCTGAATTAATCAACAAACCTCAACTTAAAGAACTTTCAGGTGAACTGATGAAAATCGGCGATGGATGGAGGGAAATCTCCCTTTTCTCTGCCCGTATTGGCAAAAACAGGGATCTTGGCCCGGAAAAATTGAAACAACTCAGCGAAATGATATCCGACAGGGCAGATGTGGAAGAACGATTTTTTAAAACCCTGTCAAAAGCCATTAAATAAACGAATATTAAACTTTTACATATGACAATTCCTACTGAGGATCTGAAACTTGAAATCAAGAAGTTGATCATGACTACGCTTGCTATCGAAGATGTGAATCCGGATGACGTGGATGATGAAAAGCCTCTTTTCGGCGGAGATAATGCGCTCACCCTTGATTCTGTTGACGCCATTGAGATCATCATGGCCATCCAGCGAAATTACGGGATCCGCATTGCCGATCAGAACCTGGCCCGCGAGGTTGTACGCTCGGTAAACAGCATTGCACAGTTTATCACTGACCAACGCGCAAATCCTACATCATAAAATAACTTCACCTAACTGCCATTCTTGTGAGAGATTCCTACCTTACAGCCGGAATCAGATTGGATCAATTGTTTCGGCTGTTAAAACGGAACAAATTATCTTTTACTGCCAAAAATATATTTCGTCTGGCCTTTCTGATTCAAAGCGCCGGCTGGTCGTCTTTTTTTTCATGGGTCGAAAAAGCAAGGTACTCCAAAGCCTTGCACAATGCACCTGTTCCTGATGATCCCATATTTATCATCGGACACTGGAGAACAGGTTCCACTTTATTGCATCAGCTGATGAGCCTTGATCCTCAACTGAGCGCCCCTACCCTGTTTCAGGTAGCTGTGCCCGACAGTTTCCTGGTTTCGCATCCATATTATCGTCCGATTTTCAAACAGGTTATTTCTGAACATCGTCCGATGGATCAGGTTAAAATAGGCATGGATGAGCCGCAGGAAGATGAATATGCCATCTACAGGCTCACAAGCTATTCGCCACTCGAGAACCTAGTATTTGCCAAATCCGGGTCATACTTTCTCAACCACGGGACACCATTTTTACCCTCCGGTGATAAACTCGAAGAATGGAAAAACGATGTAAAAGCTTTCTACAGGAAATTACATTTTAAAACAAAAAAAAGAATTATTTCGAAAAATCCATTCAACTCATACAGGATAAAGACCTTATGCGAAATGTTCCCCCGATCAAAGTTCATCCACATTGTGCGCCATCCGGATGATGTGATCCCTTCAACGATCTATATGTGGGATATTGTTCAGCAACAGAACCGGTTAAATTTCCCCGTTAACCGTCCTGATTTTAACGAGACTGTCGGGGTTTTGGAGAGTCTTTTAACAGCCATTGAAACTGATCGCATGCAACTTCAGCCGGGGCACTTTGTTGAAATTCGTTTTGAAGATCTTGAAAAGAATCCTGTGGATGTTTTAAAAAAGATATATCAATTACTTAATTTACAGTTTACCGATAAATTTGAAGAAAATATCAAGGATTTCCTCCGGGAAACTATTAATTTTCGGAAAAATGAATTTTCATTGACGCCCGGGGAAAAATCTTACATCAGGGAAAAACTGATCCTGCATATGAAAAATCATGAATATCAATAAGTAAAACTTAACCGGCATAAAATATTTCAACTTCCTGACTAGCATTGTTGTAATTTCTAACATTATTGTAACTTTGGAAAAAATTATTGTTGCTAATTTAAAATCCCCATGAAACGAGCCATCATCCTTGCAGTTTGTCTTTGTGTTGTTATTTCAAACATGCTCAATGCCCAGGATTCCACGAATGCTTATAAAGCACCAACTCCTGCACGCAAAAATTACATCAACAGCGGATTCTATTTCCAGATCGGCCCTGTTTTTCCCAATGGAGAATATGCTACATTAAAAAGTGTCCCGACTACATCCGGTACCTATTCGAAACCTGGTAAAGGCCTTCAATACCTGCCTGCAAAGATGGGTGCTGCGATGGATATGGGTTTCATAATCTATCTTGGCCCTTCCTTTGCCGGAAACCACCTCCGTGCCGGAATCGACGCCACTTTCCTGAGTCTGTGGTTCAATTCTACCAAACCCATCCAGGACACAAAAAACAGCTATGAACATTATTATTATTATGCCGGGCAAAAATTCGGACCTGTGTTCACCATCAACCCTATCGACCGCCTGATGATTGATCTTTCCTATAAACTGAATGCCAATTTCGCCTATCATTTCGATGAATGGCACGATATTCTCAATGCAGATTATTCTAAATACGGGGCAAATCTTTTACAGAGCGAAGTAAGTCTCGCCATTCGTTACAGTATCATGAAATTTTCTGTTCAATATAGTTTCGGAAACATGACGTATGATAATTTCGATAACACACGTCCCACTCAGACCATCCAGGCAAATAATGTGAGGATCATGATTGGTTTGAAATTCTAACGATGAGCGGTGCTTTTTTTCCGGAAATCGAGAAAGAGTCTCAGCAAAATATTTCCCGGTATCAAAACCAGCGGCTTCAGCAAGCCTTTTCATACCTTTTGGCGAAATCCCCCTTTTACAGGGAGTTATTTGTCAAACATGGTATCGATGTAAATAAAATTAAAACAATTGCCGACCTGGTTCAAATTCCGGTCACTACTAAAGACGACCTGCAGCAAAGGAATGATGACTTTCTATGTGTTCCGAAAACACTGATCATTGATTATATAACGACTTCAGGAACCCTGGGCGATCCGGTAACCTTTGCAATGACCGATAAAGATCTGGACAGGCTCGCCTACAATGAAGCCATTTCATTTACGTGTGCCGGGGGTAGTTCCAGCGATGTTTATCAACTCATGACCACCATCGACCGGCGATTCATGGCCGGTCTGGCTTATTTTCTCGGGATCAGGATGCTTGGGGCAAGTGTTGTAAGGGTCGGCAACGGGATTCCAGAGTTGCAATGGGATACCATTCAACGAATCAAACCTAATACAATTATTGCTGTACCCTCGTTTATCCTTAAAATCATTGATTATGCCGAACATCAAGGGATAGATTATCAGCAAAGCAGCATAAAAAATGCAGTGTGCATCGGGGAACCTTTGCGAAAAGCAGATTTATCCCTTAATACGCTTGGCCGAAAAATACAGGAAAGATGGCCACTGAAGCTATTTTCCACCTATGCTTCGACCGAGATGGGCACATCATTCACTGAATGCCGGGAAGGAGCAGGTGGACATCACCACCCGGAGTTAATCATCACAGAATTTCTTGGTGATAACGACATGCCTGTAAAAGAGGGCGAACCAGGAGAAGTGACTGTTACGACCCTGGGTGTGGAAGGAATGCCGCTTCTTCGCTTTAAAACCGGCGATGTGTGTCATCATTTTACCGAGCCATGCCCTTGTGGCCGCAACACCATCCGGCTTGGTCCGTTGGTTGGCAGGAAGAACCAGATGATCAAATACAAAGGAACTACCCTATTTCCACCGGCGCTGTACGACATTCTGGATAACATCGCCTATGTTTCCGACTACATTGTCGAAGTTTATACAAACCAGATCGGAACCGATGAAATTCTTATTCATATTAGCGGAAAAGGGATCGGGGAAGAAAAAGAAAAAGACATCAAGGATCATTTTCGCGCAAAATTACGCGTAGCGCCATTGATTACTTTTGCCTCTGAGAGCACAATTCAGAAAATGCAGTTTCCGGAAATCAGCCGGAAACCTGTCAAATTCATCGACAACCGGGAAAAAAACAGCAATTATACTGATCTTACTCCAATTATTTGATCACTACCAGTTTTCTGACGAGCAGGCTTGTTTCAGTTTTGATGATGATATGATAAGCTCCCTGAGGCGCTGAAGAAAGGTCGATCTGGTAATCGTTTTCCCCTTTACATTGTTTCTTAAACACAACCTTGCCAGTTAAGTCCTGGACGCAAATATCCAGAATGCCATAATTGGATTGAGCTGGAACGATTTTAAAAATTCCCCGGGTAGGGTTCGGAAAAATTTGAATTGAATTTTCAGGATGCTCATTTACACCGATACTGGATTTTGCCTGCGTAACGGTCACCTTTTTTACAGGCAGCGAAGCCACTGTTACTTCGATGTTGGCAATACGCGCTTGGTTAGCAGGATTCTGCGTATAATCGGCTACAATGGTGCCATTTCCCGAACCTGAAGAAGTTATGGTGCACCATGTGGCATCACTGATAACTGTCCAGGTGGTATTCGACGCAACCTCAAAAGCGGTACTTCCGGATAGCGCTGCAACGTTTTGGTTTGGAGGCGTAACAGAAAGCAACGGAACAAAGGCATCCTGTGTAACCGTGACTGTTACAGGAGCTAATCCGGGGGCCGTTACCGTGATGGTGGCTAAACGCTGCGTCAGGGAAGTATTCTCCGAAAAGGTTGCGGTTATGATACCATTGAATGATCCTGACGGAGTAACCGTACACCAGGAAACATCGCACAACACCGTCCATGTAGTGTTGGAGGCCACATCAAACTGGGTGTTGCCTGCCTGAACGCCTGTGTTCTGGTTTGGCGGAGTAACAGATAACATTGGTGCAACGCCTTCCTGGGCAACTGTAACAATTTGTGAAGAAACGCCGGCTCCCGACACTGTAATATTGGCCACCCGGGGAGTCACAGATGTATTCTCGCTGTAACTTGAATGAATGGTATCGCTTCCGGTACCTGAGGGGGTCACCGTACACCAGGCCGCATCGCTGAGTACTGTCCAGGTGGTGTTTGAATTCACGAAAAAATCGACGTTGCCGGCAACTGTAGGAACATTCTGGATGGAAGGAGTTACCGAAAGGAAAGGAGCAATTCCAGTTGTAAATGAAAGACTATCACCGTTGGCAGGTCCACCTTCACTGGAAGAAAATATCCCGAAATAATAGGTTGTACCTTCAATAAGCCCTGTAATTGGGGCCAATACATTGACTGTTGCATAACCCGATCCTGCAGAAGAAACCGGTGTTGAATCGGACAAACTCAACGGCGAAGTACCATAGCGGAAAATATAATTTGTCGGCAACCCATTCGGATTTACCGACCCATTCAGATGTGCCGTGGAAACTGTTATCGAATCGGCAGGCAAAGTGACAGCGACAGGCGGCGTATTAAATTTGAAAGAGGCGATTTTTGTTTTTCGACTTCCACCATATTCATTTGTAAACCAAAACGTTTTATCATCGGAAGGGTCGACAGACATCTGGGAATAATCACCCCAGCGGTTGGCAGCAGTTTGTGAATTTGTGCTCTTTTGAATGGTATCCTCCGCTATATCAAGAATTCCGGCACCTTCAGCATAGGCAGCCGCCGACTGTCCACAATATAAAATACTGGGGTACATGGTAGTACCCGAGATGGAATAGCCCAGCGCAATTTCATTATGGCCATTGAGCATGATGCTGCCCATCCAGCGGCTATAAAAATCGGGGGCATAGGTGCCTTGCTGCCTGACCGACCATGTTGTATTGGTTTTACGCAATTCGTACCACCGGATCCCGGCATGGCGAATCCCATTAACATTCACTGTCTGGCAACATACGATTGTCTGATAACTACCAAAATTGCGATACTGGGGTACATTCATGATAACCTGAGGAATACCATCCAACCGTTGGCTGGTACCCTTTTGCTCGATGTTATCCCAATTATTTCCAAAACTGCTGTTGAACGGCAGAACATCCAGCTGCTGTGTGCGGATAAAAGTAGATGCAGAAGGTAACGTCCAGTTTACAGCCAGTTCATAAAGCCAGAGTTGGTCGGAACCTCCACCCAACGCATCATCATTGAAAGCGATAAACAAACCGGGAGTACCTTCGGGTGCAAACTGACCATCATTATCAATGGGCGGTACGCATAAAAATCCATCTACCGAGGTGGGACGCCATGCATTGTTGAAACCGACTAACCTGGCAGTACCTCCTATTAACACCTGTTCCCGTTCAAACACATAAATGTCATTGCCAGGATCATTGTTGAGACCAAGGTAATATCCATCACGCCAAACACTTAACTTTGGGTAATCGGGAAAATTGGCAACAGGAAAAGAATATTTGTGCCATGCTCCAGTCGGGTCGTTGGTCGTCGAAACAGCCATAAGAAAATAGTTGGGACCCGAAAAGGGGCCTGCTATTTCTGTTACCACCCAGCGATCAGCCTGGTCGTCATATAAAATAATGGGATCACCCAAATCATCGTTTGCCCCCGGTAGGCCACTGAACAACTGGTTTAAATTTGAAGGTCCCGCAACGATGGTACCGGATTTATCGTAAATGGCGTAAACCATATTTATCGTCTGCATGAAATGATTGGGGCCTGCTGTACCATTACAATCCGGCGGAAAAAAGGGAGATCCCTGTCCAGCAAAATTCACAATCGGGGATTTATTTCCGGTGGTTCCCATAAAATTCTGCCATGCCGGATCGGGACCTTTTGGCAATGCGGTGGCTGCATAAGGATACACACGCTTTTTAAGTCCCTCATTGAGTTCACGGTTCTTTCCCTTGATTACAAGTCTTTGAAATTCAGCCCTTGTCATCACAGGACAATCGCGCAGAGGCTTGCTTAATCCATGATAGGTTCCTGTGGTAACAGTTGTTGGACGAACCGGAATATCCTGGGGGTAACCCCCTAGAAAAAACATGCAAAAGATGAATGTAAAAAGTAAAATTCGTGCTTTCATGAGGACTGGTTTGATTTTCACACAAATATACTTGAATATTTCCAGACAGCGGTAACCCGTTTAACTATTTATCATTCCAAACAAAATAAGGCACGGCCATCACCATCAAAGAGAAAGAACCCGGTACGTTTGTAGTATGAGCTGATCCTGGTTTGTAAAGAAAATGAAACCGAATCTGTCAGAAAAAGTATATTTGCATCGCGTAGAGACAAAAAAATCATTTTTCTGGTACATGATGCGAATTGAAAACTGCATTGATAAAGATAAATATGTGCAATGAAAAAGCGAGGCATTGTTAACGGTTTCACATTTTTTGTGGCGATTGCCTGCTTGCTCACCTTCGCATTGAATATGATCAATGGACGGTTTCTCCTTGGTGACTTCAGGGTTTATTACACCGCCACTGCAAACTTTATTTCCGGCGGACCGGTTTACATGGTTTCGTTCTACAATGGTATGGGCTTTTACAAATATAGTCCGGCGACACTCTTTTTTTTCCTGCCTTACGTTTGCTTCCCTTTTAAAACAGCGTCCATTATTCACTTTTTTATCCTGGGAGTTGCCTACTGGTACACATTCGTTATCATCAGTAAATTGATTACGGAATACTTTTTTACAGGGAATTTAAAGCATGAAGTATGGCTTATTTTTATCGCTTTTTGCTGTATCCTGATCCATTTTGCCCGGGAAATGTACATTGGCAACATCAACATTATTTTGCTGATGTTGTGTTGCCTTTCTATCCGGAATTTTCTCTCAGGAAAAGACCTGCAAGGCGGCATCCTGCTTGGTATCATGGTTTTGGCAAAACCCTACCTGCTTATCCTTCTGCTTCCGCTGTTTTTGCGAAAAAAATGGAACGCGATGATCTGGTTGGGACTGACGACTGCCTGTGGATTGATAATTCCATTCATTTTTCCGGGGCCGGTAATAAGCATCAACATGTATAGCGACTGGATAAAATCTATCCTGATGCACAGTGGGGATTTTCCCGGGATGACTTCCCTCGACTATCTCTTCAGACACCTCGTTCCATCATGGCCTGTCTGGGGGATTCTTGTAATTTTTATATCCATTTTTACGTTAGCCGCTTTGTTCATCCTGAACAACATTCACCAGGAAAAACAACAAGGAACATTGCCCGGCCTTGCCAACATTGATTTTGCCTTCGAATGGCTTTTACTTATTGCCCTGCTGCCTAACCTCATAAAGACTGATTGGGTGCTGCTGCTGTTCAGTGCGCCACTGATCACATTCATGGTTTTCTATGTCGCCTCCCGAAAACAATACTGGTGGATACTCATATTGGTCATTCCGCTCTTTTTTTATGGGGCAAATTCCGACGACCTTCTGGGCAGGGATCTTTCTCATACAATTTTACATTCGGGTCTCATGGGATTAAGCAATTTCATACTGGTACTGATCGCATTATATATGTTCCTTGTATATCGAAAGGGAATTTTTAGCATCAATCACCAACCCAACCGGCCGTAAATACTTCACCATTTCACCATTTCACCATTTCACCATTTCACCATTTCACCATTTCACCATTTCACCATTTGTCCGATCAGTCCACGGGCAAGCAGTGCCCTTTCGATTCGTT
>CAIYES010000432.1 GCA_903925275.1 uncultured Bacteroidales bacterium | reverse complement strand
CGTAATTGCACCATACCTGTAGCCGGTAGTGTTGTACGGATATGTGTATGAGTTCATTACATAGAAATTAGACCAGTTCAATCCCGCATATCCGTTGTGGATCGCGGAGTAGTTTCCTGATGTTCCAGGCAATGTTCCAGGCACTAAGTCGTCGAACGTTATTAGTGTATTGGCGGATGCGAATGTTGAGTGAATGCTGAAACACGCGGCGGATATGAGGAGTGAGCGAGTGAGAATGTTCATTGTGATTGTTTCCTAAAGTGATGAAGAAGGGTAAGAATCATGAAATAAACCCGTAAAAAGGGGCGACTATCTATTAGCCGCATAGTACGCACGTTATATTTTAAACTAGGAGAACTTCTCCAATGTTTAGGCAGTTTTGCGTTTGCCGAAAAAGCCAAACCCTGCCAATACTGAACCGAACAACCAGATGGCGGCAGGAATTGGAACAGGGGCAAGATTGCCATTATGTACAAGCCAAGCGGGAACATGAAGACTTTCAAGTGTTGTTACATACGTGCCTCTTGAAAAAAAATAGACATTGACCAGGTTAGGACCAATTTCATAAGCTGACCAGTATGAAGCAAATGGAATATTGATGAAGTCATTTGAACCAGTTCCAAAAACCTGTACACCAGTTTTGTTGCTATTCGAGCTAGGTAATTCATGGTAAAGTGTGCTCATTTCCGTTATGGTTGGAAGTCGCCAACCTCCGGACACACCATAATAGACGCCTGAATTAACCATATTTACAAGAGTACGCGTATTGCCCCAACTGTAAGCTGTTGGAGATAATTCACCCAATTGTGTCCATGTAATTTGTTGTGTTGAATCATATACCAATCCATATCCACCCACGTTATGATCTATATATGTGAGTGATGCACTTGCGCTGCTTGACATTATGATCAATATAATGATAATTACCAATTTATTACCTAATAATATATTTTTAAACATTGAAGAAAATCCTTAAAAGTTAGAAAAATTGTGTAGTTTTTTTGCGATTAAATCCGATAAAACCAATAAGTGCTGAGCCGAATAGCCAAATTGAGGTCGGGATAGGGACAGGAGCCCGAACCAAAAAGCTGCCTATTACCCCTTGATTAGTTTGTTGCCATGCGGGATTAGTTAAGAAACTAAAGAAAGTATTGAAACTGCTATTAGAGTCATACCTTCCAATAAAAGCATCGTACTCACCGATGTCATTGACCCCAAAAGTAGCTAATGCGTGGTTGCCTGTAGACGAACTGGCATCGGCAATGTAACCATACTCACTAAATGAATGTCCGTCACCAGAAGTTATGCCAAGCAAATTAATCAAAGTCCGTGTGTTGTTAATATTAGAAACATCCCCGGTTGTACTTCTTAATCCTGTGATGCCGGCGTCGGTTCTTAATTGAGCCAATTCATTCCCATTTGCAAATCTGAATCCAAGACTTGTGGTGAACCCACCATAACCAGACACGATAGCGTTATAGGTCTGACCAACCGTTTGTGTAAGATTCAACCATTCCAGTCCTGTACTGGTATCTAATGTTAAATCCTCACGTACTAAACTTGCGTTGGCATTTGTCATTACAACCAAACTTAACAAGAAGGGCACCGTAATGAATTTCTTCAAAAAGCATATTTCTTTACACATAATATGAACTCCATCAAATTTTTAATATAACTTAAGCTTCAACCGTCGAGGCGACAACTACATTGACAATTTCCGCGCTCAATGTCGGTGGTATGTATAAAATTAGTGTTATTGTTGTATAGTCTTGCGGCGATTAAATCCAATAAAACCAATAAGAGCAGACCCAAACAGCCAGATAGCGGATGGTACTGGGACAGCTGCTAATTGAAGATTATCAAGGTTGAGCGGTCATGTTCCGGAACCATTTGTAAAACCAGCGTAACTTGATTGAATATAAATCTGATCAAACTTAATACCATTAAAACCATAGTAGTCATTTAATGAACTCCCTGTCGTAACAGTACCAGATTCCACTAGGCTACCACCTAAGTATAGTTACTCAGATAAGTTTTGTCCGTTAGTGGCTCATAATTGATGAGCAGTGCGTTAAACCGGAACAGTAAATAAGTCCTTTGGTTCGGTCTGGTAAAACTCACATATTTTTTGGTAACGTTCGTTTTCTTTTTTCATT
>CAIYES010000431.1 GCA_903925275.1 uncultured Bacteroidales bacterium | reverse complement strand
AATTTGGAAAGAAATATAAAAAATAATTAAATATCCAACTACTTTTTTATGATAAAATTACTCAAATCAGATTCTTGCATTATCAGGTTTTCTGAATTTTATGAAAAACGTTAAATTTACTTTACCAGGATTAGTTTACCATATCCTGAATAGAAATTGTTTTGGATCAGATAATAATAAATACCCTGTTGTGCATCATGAGTTAGCCATTTAATCTCAGTCTCATAATTTTCAAATATTAGTGTTTTTACAAGTTCACCTGTATAATTAAATATTTTAACTTTTAACCCATTTGTGAAAATTGGTTCAACTGATTTGAAAATCACCTGTTGGTCTGCCGGGTTAGGAAAGACTGAAATCATGTTTGCTTTATCTTTATTCTCTATTATATTGGATAATGTCGTATCCTGTACAGAAATTAACCACACATCATATGTCCCAGGTCCATGATGATAACAATTAACATTACCAGTATTATTATCTGTTCTCGTAGAACCCAGAAGTAATATTCTTCCTGATGGTAATTCTAATAAATCGTTTAAAAAATCGTCACCCTCGCCTCCATAGCAACTTTGCCAAAGCAATTCACCCTGAGGCGTTATTTTTAAAAGCCACATATCCTGGAAATAAGGATACAAGGAATGATTACCTGTAACATTCCCGTCATTTGAAAACGTCGATCCTCCGATATAAAAGTTACCATCGGCTGATGGTTTAATGAAGGAAACAGATTCCGATTGGCTCCCACCAAAACAATGTTGCCAAACCAGATTCCCAAGACTATCAATTTTAACGGCCCAAATATCATCAGCCCCATGGTTACCTGAAACATCTCCATCGTTCGAATCGGTTTGGCCGACAAAAATAAAACCACCATCCTCAGTCGCAGTTATACCATTTACATTTTCATCATTACTGCCACCATAGCAATGTTGCCATACAATTGCTCCTGTTGAATCTAATTTCAATACCCAGGAATCATAACTCCCGTGTAAAGTGCATTGCACATCTCCATCCACAGTCCCGGTTAAACCACCTACAAGTGCCCCACCGTCAGCAGTTGCAATTACACTTTGTCCCCAATCAATATTTGAACTACCTATGGATCTCTCCCATTTTATTGATCCATCTCTTTTTAATTTTACTACCCACATATCATAAATTCCATTGTTCCCTGTGACGTCACCATCTGTGGAACAGGAATATCCGATACAAAAATAGTCTGAGTCAGAAGACATGCATATTTTGTCTGCTAAATCTGTACAACTACCACCCAAACACTTTTGCCATATCTTCTCTCCTATACTGTCAATTTTCACAACCCAATAATCGTATCCCCCATGAAGACCTATAACGTCCCCATCTGCTGATGATGTTGAGCCAAAAAGAATATATTTTTTATCACCAACTGGTATCATTTGTGAAGCAAGCTCTTCATCTGAGCCACCATATGTTTTAGACCACATTATACTTCCGATAGAATCGATATTTATAACCCAATAATCACCCTTCCCATGATTACCAATGATATTTCCATCATTTGATCCTGTTCCACAAAACAACAAATACCCATTATTGGTTTTCACAATGCTATTTCCAACATCAGTGTTGCTGCCTCCATAACATTGTTGCCATTCAACAGATAAAGGTTGTGAATGAAGCTTAATAGTAATAAGAAGCAGAAATAATATTGTAATTGCTACACATTTCATTCTTTCGTTTCTAAGACTTTAGTAATTTGGTAATTATTATATATATACAAATATAGGTAATAAATTTGTTAAAAATCAGACATATAAAATGTCATACATCAAGTTGTAATTCATGATCCATAAGACCAGTTATACTTGCAAATAAGAGGAAAATCTTTGACATCAAAACAAACTTTTATTATAATCAACAAAACGCAAGCCCTCCCCGGTCCTGCGAGAAGGGCTTACGTTTTCAAGATTAGATTAATGAATTATAGTGATTTTACCCGACTTTGAATATTTATCGTTTTTCAAAATATAAATATAATTACCTTCTTTTATATTGCGGATATCCCAAACAATCATACCTCTGTCATTGGAGATTTTAAATGCCTCAACTATCTGTCCTGTCAAGTTAATAACCTCAAGAGAACAATTATTCGCACCTGAAGGGAGGGAATAATTAAAAACAACCCATTTCTCTGCAGGATTAGGATATGAAGTAACCTGTGGTTGGAAAATCTGATTGATTAATACATTCTTTTTGCTGCTTGAGCTTTTTGTATTTGGTGCCGACATTGGTAGAGGACAATTTATGAATGAATTTCCGTATGCAAAGGCAAGAATACTTTGAGATTGTGTCCCAGCAATCCCTTGACTATTGGTTGCAATATTTTCAAGTATTTGGATTTGAGTTGAATCCAATTGAAAAATATTTTTGTTTTGTGTAATAAGTTCTGCTTGTAGAATCTTTAAATCTTTGTAGTAGTTATATTCGATCATCGCAGCATCATCAATACTATAGATTTGAGGTAAAAGGTCAACCAGGGCACATGCCGAAGTGACATTACCCTCCTGCAACCATGAATCAATTATGAGATAATCAGCATTGATGTTATGAAGATTATCAAGCCAGTTTCTCAACATATTCATGTCTGTCGTACTATCATGAACCAGATCACGGATGATAGCGTAGGCATCACGTGTTTTAGCCTCATTAAGTTCACTCATTTCTCGAAGAAGTGCTGTTTTATATGAAGAATCTGTGGACAATTCCCTTAATAAATCAATCATGTAATCAGGAAGGGGAGGAGTTCTCTTACTTAAATATGTAAGTAATTCTTCATTTCTCAATTCATCTGGATTTGCGGCTAAAATTTCAAATAATATTGGATCAGGAAGTACATCATTTCTTTCTGATGCGGCTTTTAAGACATCTTCGGAAAGATGTGGAGATTCACCAAGTAATTTATTTCGCAAATCCATCGTATTACTCACGAAACTGGTTTGGATCGAAAGCATCGTTTCCTCAGAACTTCCACCATCTTTTAGACCTTGGAAAATTGCATTCACATTATTATATGCAACTGTTTTATTTGCAAAATCCTGTTCTATTGCCGTAATTTGTTCTTGGGTTAATTTAGACGTTTGGCTTCCTCCACCACCTTGATGGGAAAGACATGGATTTGTATTGTACGTACTATCCTTATACACATGATAAATGTTTTTAGGATTTTGCATACTCTGTCCCCTTTGATGAGTATAAATAATAGGCCATGTTGCCTGATCATTGAAATCTGAGTAAAGAGGGAAGGCGAAACGAGAAAAAGTGTTCCCTGCTGGTAATGCACTTGTCCCCTGATTTTGAGCAATTCCAACTCCGGTCACATAAAAATCATTTATGTTATTTTGGTTTGTGTTACAATAATAATGAAGTCCGTCATTAGGATTATTATTGTTGCCATTATTTTTTCCGTCCGCCTGAATTGCTATACTAAGACCTACGAATGAATTTTTATATAATTCATTATTGAGGACACTGGGTATTGTCGGATCATAATAAACATGAATACCAATAAAATTATCACCAGCAGGCCAAAATGTTGAATAGGTGAAGGCATTCTCCTCAACACAATAGCCATTACAACTATTTAATTCTACACCTATCCCGGTCATGTTTGGACAAATATTATTAGGTCCAATCTGAAATTCATTTTTGATAATTATTGCATTTGACACCCCATTTAACTTAACTCCGTAACCATTATCAATAAATTTTGCATCATATACAGAAATAGTTTTAATATATGTTCCACCATTTAGTGCTGCAATTCCTGCAAATAATCCTTGAAACTTTGTATGGATAATGGACGCCTCTGGGCATGGAGTAGAGTTACTTGAGCAAGATGAACGAATAGAATATGAAGCATTTTCAGTATAGATACCATATCCGCGAGCTGAACTTGTGGAAAGAGGTTTTAAATTTTGAAAAGTGCAACCAGTGATTCCGATTCCTTCAACATCCCACATGGTTATAAATGAATAAAAGGGGTTGGGATTAATATATGTATTGTCTGTAATAAATTGACAATTCGTAAAATTACTGTTGTAATTAGTAGGCTGACCATTAATCGGATGATGATTATGATATGATATAAATTCTGCATCCCTTCTGTTATTTTTAAAAATTGCATTACTTGCGGTTACAATACCTCCTGATGAATAATAATCACCTGGGTGCCATAATGCGACTGCATTATTAGCATTTTCGATTACAGCACCATTTTTGAGAACCAAGGTTCCTTGTGCGCACGATCCACTAATCGTATATTGGTGTTGGTAATAATTACCCCAAACTTCGATTCCTTGCCAATGATTACTGCAACTATTAGTGCAAGTTGCTCCGTCTAAAATTAACTTTCCTCCAGGTAGGATTATTATCTTTGAGTTTTCATCAAAATATAGTTTGCCTCCCTGTATAGTTAAAACAGCGCCACTTTCAACAATTAAATTTCCCAGAAAATAGTGATCATCGTTCCACGTGGCATTATCTGCCATGTCCTCATCACCAAAATGATATTTTATCATACCATTATTATTTGAGGGCACATAGACCATGACCTTTTTCTCATTTGCATAACCACTTTCTCCCTGAGTATTTAGACCTTTTACAGATAAATAATATGGAACGCAGGTATTAAAGCCACCTAATGGACTTGTAGTTAATGAACCTGTATTGACTGGCGAAGCTCCTTGAGTTGCGCCAGTTCCTAAATAAGGAGGCCCAGGATTCAGACCATAGTATAACTTATATTGTGTAGCCCCACAAGTATAATAAGAAAGATACAATTCCCCATTCTGATAATAACCTCCAACAATCTGTGGAGTTGGAGGTCCATATGGGACTTCAATATCAAATCCATCAGTATGTTCATAGTTCGTATTATCTAGAACGTCAACGAAAGCTCTTCCTTGAATATTACCATTATCGTTCCGCACCCAACTATAATTCGGTAGTTGTGATGGCATTGTCCCGTTCCAACCATTACCTAATGCTGTCGAAATATTTCTCTGATAAGCAACAGTGTAATAGTCACCATCAGTTTTTTTTAATTGTAAGTACCAATCATAATATTGGGGGTGACTATTATTATAAACGGAAGTAAATGTTGCTGAATACCCATAATTTGCCCCGAGGTTCACAGGAGTAGTACCACCATTAATCGTAACATAATCCGAGATTCCATATGGTGATGGATTAAGTTGTATAACTGTAACTCCAATTATATGCAAATTATAATCCGAATAATATCCATCCCATTGCATTCCATGAGATGAGTTATCCCAGGTGTATGTCTTCAAAACAATTTGCACAAGTATAGTCTAATTTCATATGTGTAGTTCAATCAAAGTTACGATTATTTATTAAGCTACCCGATCAAGGTATTTTTTCTTCAAATAATTTTTCCTCCTGCCGTTCATCGTCTCCTTTTTTATTCTTGCCCTTTCCTTCAGTATCTGCTCTGCTTTTCCGTGGTAAACATCAGCCGGGGTAAGGTTTTTCAACGATTCATGATAGCGGTGGTTGTTGTAAAAGTCAACAAATTGGGCAAGCGCTCTTTCAAGTTCTTCAGGACTGTAGTAGTGTTCCAGCTTTACCACATTTTTCATGGTCCGGTGATACCGTTCGATTTTGCCCTGTGTTTGCGGATGACAGGGTTTGCCATGTATCGGCTTTATTCCCTGGCCTTTGAGAAAGGATTTTATCTCATCGGATATGTAGCAGGGCCCATTGTCAGAAAGGAGCCTGGGTGCTGTGTTTTTGGTTAATCCGGCTACCTGAAGTGCATTTAGGATGGAAGGTTTAACATCATCGGAGGTCATGTTTGCACAAAGCTCCCAGGTAATGATGTAACGGGAGTAATCGTCCAGGACAGTAGAAAGGTAATACCAGCCCCAGCCGATGATCTTAAAGTAGGTAAAGTCGGTTTGCCACATCTCGTTTACCCGCTTTGTCTTGTCCTTAAACTCATCAGATGCGCTCAGCACAATATGGGAAGGAGCCGTAATCAGGCCTCTTTCCTTCAGGATCCGGTAGACACTGCTCTCTGATATGTACCATTTGTGATGGTCAACAATATGGACAGCCAGCTCACGGGAAGAAAGTTCCGGGTGTTCCAGGGCTTCCTCAACCACCTTGTTCTTTTCAACCTGTGGCAATTTGTTCCATGTCTGGCGACGGCCTCTGGCTTTGGAGGCCAGGCCGTCGAAACCACCGTCGAGATAGCGGGCATACCAGTTGTAGAAAGTTCTCTTGTGCAGTCCCAGCTCTTTAAGCGTACGATTAGCACTCAGGTCTGAACCTGTTACAATCCTGATGATCTCGTGCTTTTCCTGCTGGCTGAACCGCATATACCGTTTGGTTTCAATCTTCGTTCTCATTTGTACCCATTCAAGCTTTTTTTTAGGGATTTGGTTTCCAGGTACAGGTTCGCCAGTTCCCTTTTTAATTCATCGTTCTGCGCTTTCAATTCAGCTACTTCATCACGCGTTGCCTCCCTGATCACATCCCCGTTTAATCTCCTTTTGCCTGCCTCCATGAACTCCTTGCTCCAGGTGAAGTATGAGTTGGGATGAATGTCGTACTTGCGGCATATGGCGGCAATGCTTTCCTCCCCCCGAAGGCCTTCTACCACTATCTTGATCTTTTCTTCCGCTGTAAAGATGCGTTTTGTTCTCCGTTTGATCTCTTTTACCACTGCTGTGGCACTGGGTTTTTTCTTTTCTGGTTCCATAATGTGTCGGTTTAGGTGTCATTTGCTATCTAAAACCACACATTAAAATTATGACATTACTGGTAAACTTTTCGCTGACGATTTACAGAAAATTTATTGAACCCGCCATTCATTGTTGTAATAACATTAAACAGCAACAATATATTCTTTGCGTTGTCGTAACTGTCATAATAATCAATTTCATTGAATT
>CAIYES010000430.1 GCA_903925275.1 uncultured Bacteroidales bacterium | reverse complement strand
TTTATTACCTGACCCTGCTGATCTTTATGATCAGAAACAGATTGATCATCGGAATATTTTACAGCTAATTTTTCGAAATTCTCACCAGCGAGAATCTTTTCCCGGATTGCTGATATTTTCTTATATGCTTTTAGTGTATCACCATTGTTTGACAAATTAATGAAAATGTGACTTACCCGTATATCAAACAGACTTCTTTCATAAGCCTCATTTAACATACGAAGGTATTTCGATTGGGAACTATCGACATTATTTTCATTATGAACTTTGTCAATATTAACAGTCGGATGCATTTTACTATTGGCACCATATTCTATTTGACGCTCTAGAATTTCTGAAGGTGAATCTGGTTTTGATGAGGAAAAAAATGTCATTTTCTTAATCCAGTTGCCAATGCTGTCATATTCGTACTTGTATTTGATAACAAAATCGAATTGGTTTTTGGTATTGTAAAAATTCTCAGCAACTACATCTTCTTTATCATTATACTCGAAGGTCCGTTTACCCTCAAATCTACCGTCATCGTTGTAGTCTTTACTCTCAATTTTATGCCCCTTTTCATCGTACTTGAAAATCCATTTACTTTTATTTCCGTATTTTAAATGAACAAAATAATATGCAATTAAGTTTCCATTTTCATCGAAAATGTTGCTGTATTTATTGTAAGGGTTACCACTGGGTTGTTCGATTGTAAGTGCCTCAATCCTATTGCCATGCTTATCATGTTTAAAGGTACAGGTTTCGATTATAGCTCCGCTATGGGCATATAAATTTTTAGAAGTCAGCACTCCCTTGTCATTGTATTTATAAATTTCTTTATTACGTGACGGTTTCCCATTAATAGTGATATTCGAATATTCATTATTCATCTCAATCAAATTACCCTTCTCATCAAAGGAATAAATTTCTGTTATATTTCCACCATTTTTGGTCGTTTTTGTTGTAAATGACTTTACAGGTCCAATCAGATTAAGCTCTTTCAGGGTATATTTTTCATAATCCTGACTACTGCATGAAAATGCAATAAAACATGCCGTAATTAAACAACCTAATTCCTTGACGTTTTTCATATTTGCTGTTTTTAGAGTTTATCTGTATTGTTTTTATGATTACGATTCGCATCAGTAACAAAGATAAAAGAAAGTAACCAATCTGTAAATATGCTGAGAATGAAGAAAAAAATATTTTTGCTGGCCTATGTTACTCCGGAATGTTTGACTGATGTTATTACAGAATCACCGGTCTGCTATAATCCAGCATTGTCTACCCACCTGCAATACTTAAACAAAATGGATTATATTTGTACTAGTTTACAACCTGTCCATTAATCATGATATGTAATCTATACGGGAACGACGAAAACCGTAAAAAGAGTAGTCAGTTTAGTCTTTATACTTCAAATTATGCATCTTTTAGCTATCTCATTGCTTACTATTCTGGCAGGTACCTTGTTGCTTGCAAAATTCAAAAAGGAAATGGCCGGCAAATTCTTTTCCTTTATCTCCTGGTTCTTTATCGCAGTGGGATTCATCCTCTTTATTGGCTTTATAGCAGGTGGCATTTGCAAGATGAAACATCATTGTTGTGGCACGCAAAATAATTGCAAGCAAGAGATGATGATGAAAGATTGTAACCATGGTATGCAGGGTGGTTTTTGCAGTCCAAAAGGGATGAACCAGGATATGTGTTCCGGAAAACCAGGATGTATGTCACACGAACGTATGATGAAATGCTGTCCGGAAGGAATGGATAAAGGAATGTGCTCCGGAAAATCGGAATGCAAATCAAACGACAGTACGATGAAATGCTGCCCCAAACACATGGTTTGTGATTCTGCCAAATTGCCGGTGCAAAAAAAATGAACGGGTAAAATTAAACGACTGATCCTACATCACTTCGTATTAAGACCTTTTTTCTTAATACGAACTTCTCAATATTTGTCATTCCTCACTTAGACTGATTACTACTACCGGTTTCCGGCTTTCTACAGTCCCACCTTTTCCGTATTTACCGATTTAATTTCCAAGCATATTTTCATGCATGACTGATGCAATATTTGCGTGCAATTTGGATAACGAATAGATGCAAATGAAGTTTTGACGCAGATTGTCTATAAATTTTACGGAGACATAATTCCGGAATTTTTCCCGACGTTTTCCAACGAATTTTCTTGACCTGGCAGTATAAAAAGTAACCCGATGTTAATATCAGGGTAAGATGACAGTTTTGTGTATTATCCTTGATAAATATATTCCTCCAATCAAATTCTGTATCTATGCGATCAGTAACCATTTTTGCGCTACTCCTCGGCTTTTTCCTCTTTTACAGTCAGTTATCTGCTCAAACCTACAGTGAAATATTAGGAAGGCCTACGGAGTCATCTATTACCATGAGTTTTTTATCCGATCAAAAAACAGATGTTTTCTGGGAGTATGGTATTAACCAAGGGGAATATAGCATGTCCACATCAAATTTTGTTGCTGCAAAGGATATTGCCCTTGAAGTTGATTTTACAGGCTTATCGTCCAACACAAGGTACTATTACAGGACGAGATACAGAATAAATGGAACAACCGCCTCATTCCTGTCCGGTCCCGAACATACGTTTCATACGCAACGGGCACCCGAAAGCAGCTTCATTTTCACCATCGAGGCCGATGAACATTTGTATGATAAAAAGGGTATTCGCAGCATTTATCAGATTACGCTTGCAAATCAGGCAAAGGACAATCCTGACTTTATGTTTACCATGGGGGATATTTTCGGAGACGATCATTACCCTACAACGATTACTTCTGAAGAAATGGATGCCCTACACAAAGATTACAGGCAATACCTGGGGAATATCTGTCATTCGGTTCCGCTTTTCATTTGTCTTGGCAATCATGAAGGAGAAAAGGATTACTATTTAACGCAGAACCCACCCAACAATATCGCGGTCTACGCTACCCTTTGGCGAAAATTTTATTATGCGAATCCTTATCCAAACAGTTTTTACACTGGCAATCCTGACATTGAACCATACGGGATGGGCCAGCCCGAAAACTATTATGCATGGAAATGGGGAAATGCGCTGTTTATCGTTCTCGATGTATATCGCGATCAGTGCGACACCTCTGCAAAACCAAAAAATTGGGAATGGTCGCTGGGCCTGCCCCAATATACCTGGCTAAAGAATACGCTGGAAAACAGCACCGAAAAGTACAAATTCGTATTTGCGCATCATACAAGAGGAGAGGGAAGAGGTGGAATTACCACTGCAAAATATTTTGAATGGGGAGGATACGAAGCGAATGGTACAACATGGGGTTTCGGTATCCACAGGCCGGGTTGGGCAAAGCCCATTCATCAACTATTTGTTGATAATGGCGTAAATATTTTCTTCCAGGGGCACGACCATCTTTTTGCGCATGAGGTGGTCGACGGGGTAACATACCAGGAGGTGCCCATGCCCAGTGATTCTACCTATGAACTCGGCATGCTGGCAAATGCTGATGCGTATGTTTCTGATACGATTGGCGGCACTGGCCACATCAGGGTTACAGTATCCCTTTCATGCGTGAAGGTCGACTTCGTCAGAGCCTACTTGCCGGCGGATACTTTAAGCGGCATCCATCACAACGGCGAGGTTGCATTCAGTTATTTCATCGGCAACTGCCAGTCAGGAATAGACGATCGGCCTGTGATCCCTGTTGCAAGCGTGTTTCCAAACCCGGCGGATGACAAGATCACCATTGATTTAGCAAAAGGTGTAAACCCTGTTCGGGTCAGGCTGATCAATACTATGGGTCAGGTCCTTCTGCAAAGTCAGTCATCCGTTATTGATGTGAGCACCATTCAAAACGGGATTTATTTCCTGAATATCCGCACATATTCCACTGAGGTGAATAAAAAAGTTGTGATATTCCACTGATGAAATTCCAGTTTCCGGTTACTTAAACCGCCGGTTCATTGATCTTTTTTGTTCTCAGGTTTACATGGTTATATGTTTGTTGAAAATCCCGGTAAAATAACGGTATCAAACAAACAATTCATGAAAAATCGCTACCCTGTAGTCACTCACAGAAAATCAGATTTACAAACCAAAAAAACAGGGAATTATGAAAACACTAAAAGAAAATTACCGGACGGATCAGGAACTATTCACCCTCAGCTTGATCAGATATTGCAGAATTCAAAGAACCAGGTGCCATGGAGTTTCCCCGGTCCTCTTAATCATTGCCATTTCTTCGATGTTTGCAGGTTGCAAAAAAGTTTCAGAAGAAAATATTGTCTCATCTGCAACACCAGTGGATCAGTACACCATTACCCAGGCGATATCAGATGAAGCCCAGCGGAACACCATTGCATTCGACGGACTGGCTTATCTGACAGGAAATCTTGGTTCACAGTCGTTTCTTCCCCCGGGAAAGGTTGCCGATTACAGCGGGTTTCAGTGCCTCCGCGATAATGATCCGACCAAACTTGGGCACAATACGAGTTTTGTAACGATCATTGCATTCAATATCCTTCATATTCTAAGTACGGATCAGATCAATATGTTTGTGGCAAGGGCTCAAAACCAGATCGACCAGATTAATGCGTTTTCGCTGAAACGTTTCCCGCTGCTCAAGGCTTTCCGCCGTTTAAAGGAGGGCGATATCCCCGGCGGTACAACCGGGCTCAGCAAAGAGGCCGTGATGGCTTACGCGGCTGAATTGTACAGGATCGACGGGCTGATCAGCTACGACAGGGCAAAGTTGTTTGGTACCGTTGTCAATTCATTCAGTTCAGCACAGAAAGCGAAAATGGATGCGCTGAAGGCGCTTAACGGAATAGGGAACTGGGACAGCAGTTTATCCAATCCGCTCGAAGGACTTAACCTGCCCCAGGATGTCAATGTGGCCGTGATGACCTACGCGAGCGAAATGTATGCATGGTATGCCGGCTCAGTTACCTCCGATGTCTATTTCTGTCCTGAAAGACATGGCACCTATTTCGGGTCGTTCTACCTGAAGGACTGGCCGGCCATGGGAAACCCGAATTATACCATTGATGAAACGCTTACAGCCAGCGCTGGTCAGAATTTCCTTGCAATTCTTACTACAACCCAGGCAGATCAGGTAAAAGCTATCGTTGATCTCCAGCGAAGCGCCCTGCTGGAACTTGTTGCAAAAAGGGAGGCTGTTTCAACAGAACTTCGTAAATTCCTTGCTTCTCAAACCGTCGACTCTTCATCTGTAATTGCGCTCTCTGAAAGATACGGCGAGCTGGATGGTGAAATCAGCTACTATTATGCAACCACATTTTCACAGGTTTATAACACGCTTTCCGATGAACAGAAAACCAAACTGACCGGGCTTGCCGATCAGCTGGGATATGTTAATCCAACCGGGGCTTTCCAATATTCACAACCCATTGCAATGCCCGAAATTATGAATACTGATTTCATGTTCAAATAATTAATTTTGTTGCAGTTTCCGGGTTTGACCAATGTTCAATCCCGGGAACGGCAACAATCATAAAACATTCCAAAGACTCCGATTATGAAAATCTGTTTTTCAGAAAAAAAAGTATCAAGCATTATGCTTGTTATCATGCTTACGGTTCTCACACAGGTGATGAGTTTTTGCCAAAGCAAACAAAACCCCGGGCAAAAACCTCCGGAAAAGACGCAAACCCTGACCCCGGCCCAAACGGCAACAATAAAAACAATTTTATCGAAATACAATGCTTCAAAATTAACAGCAGCAGATGCAAAAGCTATCCATGAGAAGCTCAGGGATGCCGGGATTCATGCAGGGCCGGAGACAAAGGACGCCATTATTGCTGCGGGGTTTGATCCGGAAAAACTGAGAACGCTTGATCCTCCGAAAAATCAGGATGACCAGGGGAAGCACAACCCGCCATCCGGTGAAGAAAGGCTGAAAACAATTCAGGAAAAGGTCATCAAACCGATGGCGCTGAATTCCACACAGAGCGATGTTGTAACCAAAGCTTTCACAGAATTTTATGCGGGGATGGAGAACCTGAAAAAAACCATGCCGGATTCGAAAGGGCCGCTGGATAAATCAAAAGTTGAGCCCCTTGAAAAAGCCAGGGATGAAAAGATCAGTAAGGTTTTATCAAGCGCACAATTTTCGAAATACCAGGAACTCGAGAAAGCTTCACGCCCAGCCAGACCTGCAGGCAATGAGCCAAAGAAGGATTAGACAAACCTCGTTGCTTATCTTTTCAATATGCAGTATTTTTGTGAAGAACCTGTTGTCAAGGCAATAAAACAAAGATGAACATCCGGAAAAACCAAATAAAATATTCGGAGATAGCCCTCATTACTTTTGTGTGGCTGGTCCTTTTAATTACACCGATTCTGTTCAGAGAAGACAATAACAATCCGGTATGGCGCAGTGTTGTGAACCAGCTTGAAATTCTTGTCCCGCTTTCAATCCTGTTTCTAATAAACCGTTTTGTTCTGGTTCCGGAGTTTTTATTCAAAGGGAAAATAAAAATTTACATCGTTTCGTTACTGGGCGTAATCTTTTTTCTAACCATCGGTTCCTATATTTATGATGTAAATAACATTAAAACCCCAGCCCAAAAGGGGAGGCAGGCAGAAAATCAAATGAGACCACCACGGGATGCTCCCCCCAACAGAGATGATCCGCCGAAACCCTCTTCCAGGCAACGTCAACCAAGACCCATACCTCCTTTTGCCAATTTCCTGATCTTTTCCTTCCTGATTGTAGGATTTGACACGGGTTTGCGGTCCGGCCTCCGGTGGATCGAGGCTGAAAATGAAAAAGTAAAGCTTGAAAAGGAGAATGTATCCAACCAGCTTGCTTTGCTGAAGACCCAGGTGAGCCCTCATTTTTTTATGAATACGTTAAATAACATCCATTCCCTTGTCGACACCAATACTTCAGAAGCCCAGGAGGCCATCATTAAATTGTCGAAGATGATGCGGTATCTTCTGTATGAGACAGAAACCGAGAAAACAACGTTAAAAAAAGAGGTCGAGTTTTTGGAGAGCTATGTCAATCTTATGAAACTCAGATTAAGTGATAAAGTCAGAATGACCATGAATCTTCCTGCTGTCATCCCGGAGGTCTCTATCCCGCCATTTCTCTTCACCTCATTTATTGAAAATGCTTTTAAACATGGGATAAGCTACAAGAATGAATCGTTTATAGAAATTGATCTGATTCCGGGGAAAGACAGGCTTCTGTTTGTTGTTAAGAACAGTAAGAATGAAAAAAGCCAGATGAATGAATTTTCAGGAATCGGCATCGAAAATACCCGAAAACGATTGACCTTGCTGTATGGAAATAATTACCATCTGGACATTATCGACAATGAAGCGTTATTTACAGTGAACTTATCCATACCATTATGATCAGATGCATCGCGATTGACGACGAGCCCCTGGCCTTACAGCAGATTGGCGGGTATATAAAAAAAACAGCATTTCTTGAATTGGCCGGACTTTGTGAAAGCGCTTTCCAGGCAATCGCGTTACTTGAGAACACAGTGGTTGACCTTATGTTTGTTGACATTAACATGCCCGATCTGACCGGAATTGAATTCGTTAAAACCCTTGAAAACCCGCCAAAAATTGTTTTTGTTACAGCATACAGCGAGTACGCCCTGGAAGGGTTCAGGGCCGATGCCATCGATTACCTGCTTAAACCGATCGGGTACGGCGATTTTTTAAAGTCGGCCAATAAGGTTAAATCGTGGTTCGACACACAATCTCAGAAACCAGCGGAAATCAGGAGCAATAAGGATTTTCTTTTTATCAAATCGGAATATAAAATCCTCCGGATTAACTTTGATGATATCAAGTATGTCGAGGCGATGAATGAATATATCAGGATTCACCTGATCAATAACAAACCAGTGATGACACAGTTGAGCATGAAATCAATAGAGGAGCAGTTGCCTGACGACCGGTTCATGCGGGTACACAGATCATTTATTATCAACCTGTCAAAGATTTCCGTGATCGAACGGAACAGGATCGTTTTTGACGGAACAGTTTATATCCCCATCAGCGATCAATATAAATCTGTATTTCAAAGCTACCTGGATAAGAATTTCCTGACGTAAACTGGAAGTCACAAATTCTATTTATTCAGATTCAGAAAATTTCGGATTTCAGATTTCACATTTCAGATTTCGCATTTCAAACACCACACCTTACTTTTCTGCCACAACCCTCATTAACCATTAAAAAGTCTGGATACATTGGAAACTCATGACAAATCAAATTTCAACGACCATCTGCGTGAATGAACCCTTCAGATGGCAGCGACATTTTATTGGCTCTTGAAAGATAAATGGTTTCCTGGATCATCCGCCCGGTCGTGAATCAGATCATTCGGAGTTCATCATCCGTGGCTGCAAAATTTCCGGGCTGCAACCCGTGCACGCTCCGATGCAGCGTTTTATGATAAGATATGTATTGTCGTAGAGGAGTGTGACGAAACCCTGTTTTGGCTTGATTATCTGATTCGTATCAATTTGCCTGATGCTGCCAAAACGAAGGAAATCTATTCGGAGGTTGAACAACTGGTGAGATTGTTCAATGCGATAAAATCAAAAATGTAGATAAATATCTGAAATCTGAAATGTGAAATCTGAAATCTGAAATGTGAAATCTGAAATGTGAAATCTGAAATGTGAAATCTGAAATGTGAATTTGGGTTAATCCCTTTAAACACATCGTATTTTTCAGAGATACCTGGCCAGGATTAACCTTGAAAAATGCCGATATCAATCCCTAAAACTGAAATCTACTGACAAAAAATGCCGGTTCATTGAAAATAATTGCACCCGGTTCCCGAATAAAATACTTTTGAAGAAATCTTCTGTTAACAAAAATTACAAAAATGAAAAGGATACTATTATTTTCGACCTTGTTTCTGGTAACCATGGCAGTTGTTGCCCAGGAAAGTTTTATGGTTAAAACGGAAACCAGATACTGGGATAATTCAAAAACCTTTGCCGGATACACCATGTTTGGCACCAGGGGAGTCACTTACCTTATCGATCTTGAAGGACACGTGATCCATACCTGGAATATCGGGACCAACCCGCGGTTTACAGACGATGGGATGCTCCTTGATGCCGTGGGAGGCAACCCCAGCAATCAGAATATATGGAAAGAGCTTGACTGGACGGGCAATACAGTATGGCAATACACCGAGACACGCAGCAATTATCACGGGCATCATGATTTTACCAAGATATATAACCCGAAACTTGGCGACTCGACATTTCTTTACATTGCAAACAAGGATTTAACGGCGCAGCAGTGTCTGGATGCAGGATGCGATCCGCAGTATGATTACACGGGATCACAGATGGATGCCATTGTGGAGGTAAACCGGGCGGGAACCGTCATTTGGGAATGGTGTTTTTTTGACCATGTAGTGCAGGATATGTTTCCGGCCAAATCAACCTATGGCATCATCGCGAATACACCAGGAAGGATCAACCTGAATATCCGGGGGAATCATGTAAAAAGTGATTGGATGCACTGCAACTCCCTCGATTATAATGAGACCCTTGACCTGATTGTCGTTAACTCTGTTCATGGTGAATTTTACGTCATCGATCACGGGAATACATTTATTCCCAACCAGCCTGCAAACAGTATTGCCCTGGCGGCCGGAACTGCAGGAGATTTTAAATACAGGTTCGGTGATCCTGCCAAGTATAATCAGGGAGATCCCCCGAGTGTGCTGGATAACTGGGAAAAAGCGACAGCCGGGAACAAACAGCTCGGAGGCTCCCACGACATCCAATGGATCCGGCCCGGACTGCCCGGGGAAGGGAACTTCCTGGTTTTTGACAATGCCCAGAACCTGTTTGAACTGACCCCGCAGTCATACATCATTGAGATCAATCCATACCTGAATGCTGCAGGGGTGAACACCGGAAATTTTGTCAATCCTCCCGATGCCGGCTATACCATTGTCGGATCACCGGATCCGAACCTGATGAAGGAAAATAAAAAGGTTTCGAAACAAATCGTGTGGAAATATTCCAGCAAAAACAACACATCATTTTACAGCACTATTGGCTCCAGCGCAGAGCGATTGCCAAACGGGAACACCTTGGTATGCGCCATGAATGACGGACATTTTTTTGAGGTATATCCTTCCGACACATCCATCGTATGGGAATATACCAACCCGATGACCCGGGATGGTATCAAGAAGATAAAGGTTGATAACTACCCGACCTATAACGGGGTGTTCAGGGCCTATCGTTACGCAGCGACCGACCCCGGATTGGTTGGCCACGATCTTACCCCCGGAGCGACCATGACAGGCGATCCTCCAAGTTATTGGACTCCCGGGAGTATCACCGATGTGCTTGAAAAGGAAGGAACGCATGACCAGGGAAACATCCTGAATCAGAACTATCCGAATCCCTTTACGGATGGTACTACAATTGAATACGAGATTGCACAACCGGCCATGGTGACCCTTGTGATCTATGATCTTGCAGGAAACCAGGTAAAGTCGCTTATGCACCAGAACCTTGCCACCGGGAAATATTCCCTGACCTGGAATGGTAAAAATGACCATGGAGTGCAAGTTACAAGCGGGATGTATATTTATATCCTGAAAGCAGATAATCAGCAGCTCGCTAAAAAGATGATTTATTATAATTAGTTGATAAATAATTTTTTCAATCAGGGTAAAACGGATGCACTGTGTATAGTAAACATTGTTAAACCCTAAAATATCAATATGAAATTTTCAAATGGATTTGGTTTCTTTCTATTGCTCATAAGTCATCAGCTTATCGGGCAGAGTTTTACGGAAATATTGGGCAGGCCGGCAAATAACGCTGTTACCATGAGCATCCTGTTTGATCAAAAGTCAGATGTTTACTGGGAGTATGGTACTTCAGCCGGATCTTACCCTATGCAAACCCAAACCCTTACAACGGTTGCAGAAACCGCTCTGGAAGCCGATTTTATCAATTTGGTTCAGGATACAAAATATTTTTACCGTACCCGATATCGTCCTGAAGGAACTTCGGGCGCCTTTCTGGCCGGGCCGGAGCGCACCTTTCATACAGCTAGGCCTGCAGGAAGGACGTTTTCATTTGCCATTGAGGCCGATCCACATCTTGACACCAATTCGAACACGGCTTCCTATGCATTGACACTGCAAAATGTACTCGACAAACAGCCCGATTTCCTGCTCGACCTCGGGGATATATTCATGTCAGAAAAACTGCCAGTCAAAAACCAGGCAAACATCACCAGCCGTCACCTGTTGTACAGGCCCTATTTAGGGGCTGTGTGTCATTCGGTTCCGCTGTACCTTGTCATCGGCAACCATGAAGGTGAGAACGGCTGGGTACTCGATGGCACACCCACTTCTCTCCCCGTGATGGCTGCCAATACCCGGAAATTGTTTTATCCGAATCCTGCTCCAAACTCCTTCTATTCCGGAAACACAAAAGCTGAACCCTATGTCGGACTTAGAGAAAACTATTATTCCTGGGAATGGGGAAATGCCTTGTTCATCGTGCTTGATCCTTACTGGTATACCGTCACCAAACCGGCCTGGGGCTGGACACTGGGCGAAGAACAGTACAACTGGTTTAAGAATGTGATCACCACAAGTCAGGCAAAATTCAAATTTGTGTTCTGTCACCAGCTGGTCGGGGGAAATGGAAATGATGCCCGGGGAGGTTCCGAATTTGCCGGATTTTATGAAAATGGCGGAGAAAATTCAGATTCAACCTGGGGATTTGACACCTATCGTCCAGGCTGGGAAAAACCCATTCATGCACTGATGGTGGAGAACCATGCAAACATTTTCTTTCATGGCCATGATCATTGTTATGCAAAGCAGGATAAGGACGGCCTAGTTTACCAGGAGGTTCCACAGCCTTCATCGAGGAATATCAGCAATTTTACCGGTAGTCAGTATGGTTATGTGAATGGCATTCTGTTGCCCAGCCGGGGTTTTCTTTTAGTCACCGTTACAGATACAACGTCAAAGGTCGATTACATCAAAACCTATCTTCCCGAAGAAGCTACCGGCGGTCATACCAATGGAGAGGTGGCCTATTCTTACACCGTCAGATCAACTGCTACCGCCGTTGTTGAAAAAAGTGAAAGAACCGGTTCTTTTCAACTGGAACAAAACTATCCAAACCCATATAATACAGAAACCGTGATCAGGTACAAAATACTGACGGCCGGCAATGTTCTGCTCAAGGTTTATGACATGACCGGGAGGGAAATACAGACCCTTGTCAACCAATATCAGCATCCTGGAACATATGCGGTTTCGTTCAATCCCGGGAAATTATCATCCTCCGCCGGATTTTATTATTACAGGATAACCTTCGGCGACGATTCGAAAACGATGAAAATGATTTGTATCAAATAACTAAAAACCAAGTTAAACCATGTCACATCTGTTTAATAAAATTATGATCCTCACGCTGATAACCGGTCTATTTTGTTCAAAGCTGGATGCTCAGCAAAACCTGCCGTTCAGGCTTCCCGATTCCGGACAAACAGATAGTTATACTGCCACAAATGGGGAGGATTCTGATTTCATCATCAACCCTCCCTCCTTTACCGACAACGGTGATGGAACAGTCACCGATAACATTACGGGTTTGATGTGGCAGAAAACCGACGGTGGCGAAATGACCTGGGAAAACGCGGTGGCTTTCTGCGGCAATCTGTCATTGGCAAACCTGACCGACTGGCGACTCCCCGTAAGTATTGAGTTGTTTAGCCTCAATAATTACAACCATCTCAACCCAGCCCTGAATCCTGTTTATTTTACCACCACCCAGGCGGAATACTGGTGGACAAGTGAAACCCAGGCTGACGATGCAACAAAAGTATGGGTCGTTAATGCAGGAGGAGGAATCGGGGCCCATCCGAAAACGGAGACAATAAGTTCGGGCGGGACCAAACGATTTCATGTCAGAGCTGTGAGAAATCTGGTTTCACATACAACACCCGGTTCTCATTTTACGGATAATGGAAATGGAACAATTACCGATAATTATACCGGGTTGAGATGGCAGAAGATCCAATCGGCAAATACAATGACCTGGGAAGAGGCTTTGGCCTATAGCCACACGGTTACCCTCGACGGTAAAACAGACTGGAGATTGCCAAATGTTAAGGAACTGCAGTCATTAAATGATGTAAGTTTATTCAAACCATCCTTCGACAAAATCATTTTTCCGGATGTTATAGCTGGGAATTTCTGGTCCTCGACGACCATGTTTCAAACAGATTCAAAAGCCTGGGACATTAATATTGACTACGGAATAGTTTCCTATAATGATAAAGCGATCAAAGAAAATGTCATCCTTGTCAGAGGAGGTTTGGATAATAAGGATCTCAACTTTATAGAAGTGTCCATCCCCGGTGGAGAGTATGAAATGGGCGATCACAACGGGCATTATGATCCGAGTCACCCCAATGATGAAATTCCGGTTCATTCCGTAAAGGTCGATTCCATCTATATGTCGAAAACAGAAATCACAAACAACCAGTTCCTGGCCTTCCTGAATACATCACTGCTGGCCGGTACAGTTCAGGTGAGCAATAACAAAGTACATCTGACCGGCGATACCAATACATTGTACTACACTTACCAATATGCACCTTACTACAGCATCGGGTACGACGGGAATATGTTTTCAATGGCTGATTTCAGGTCAAACCATCCGGTGGTGGGTGTGATGTGGTGCGGTGCAGTGGCTTTCTGTAACTGGCTGAGCCAGCAGAACGGGCTGGATGAGTGTTTCAACCTTACTACCTGGGATTGCGATTTTACAAAAGAAGGTTACCGCCTCGCAACCGAAGCGGAATGGGAACATGCAGGAAGGGGAGGGCATTTGAACCCTTATTTGAAATATCCGAATGGAAATACGGTCGACATCACCCAGGCAAACCTGCCAAACTCCGGCGATCCTTATGAAACAGGCTCCTTACCTATGACCACCCCCGTAGGTTTCTATGACGGAACCCTGAAACAGAAATCAGATTTTAACTGGCCCGGCAGTGCAACGACTTACCAAACCTCCGATGGCGCCAATGGATATGGCCTTTATGATATGCAGGGAAATGTGTGGGAATTCATCTGGGATTGGTACGGCAATGGCTATTACAGTGTCAGCCCCTTCGACAACCCGAAGGGTCCCGATGCGGGTTCGGTCATGCCCGATGGAAAGCCATACAGATCGATGCGTGGAGGTAACTGGTACAACGGCATTGACTCAAACAATGTAAACGACGGACATTCAAGGGTAAGTAACCGCGATCCCTCATATTTTCGCGGCCCGCTTGATCCAAACCATCCCTGGTATCATGTTGGTTTTCGTGTTGCCAGAAATTATAACGGAATGATCAGTGGAGTTAACGACAGTGGCTCCTCATCGGTTGGATTTCAACAGTTCAGGAATTATCCTAATCCATTTCAAATTTCAACTTCTGTTCGGTTTGTATTGCCAGAAGCAGGGAATGTGACATTGAAGGTTTTCAATTCCTTCGGAAAATGCGTGGCAACTTTGCTGAATGAACAAATGAACAGCGGGTCACACATGGTGAACTGGAATACCGCGGAGTTTCCGGCCGGGATGTATCTGTGCAAACTTCAGATGGATAACAAGATTTCAACAATAAAAATGATATTGATAAAATAATAGTTCATATTTTTTTTAAAAAAAGGAGGGACCATGTTTACAAAACATATATTCATTTCATTACAGATGCTGGTCATGCTGTTGTTTTCACAGTTAAATTTTGGTCAGACCAGAACCATGGGATTGTTCATCAACGACTCGCTGCAAACTTTTAATGGTTACACGCTATTCGCACCCAAGCAGAACACGATGACCTATTTGATAAACAATGAGGGGCGGAAGGTTCACGAATGGAATGCCAGCACCTATCCTCCCGGGCAGGCGGTATACATTCTGGAGAATGGCAATTTGCTTCGTGCATGCATGACCCCCGGGCAACTCGGCACCGGTGGCGGTGAAGGAGGAAGGGTTGAAGAATATGACTGGGATGATAACCTTGTTTGGGAACTGGATTTTTCAACACCTACCTATATGCAGCACCATGACATTAAAATGTTGCCAAACGGGAACATTATCATGCTGGTGGTTGAGAAAAAAACATATGCAGAGGTTCTGGCTGCAGGTTTTGATCCCAGCAAACTGAATCCTGAGATACAGCAAAAAGGATATATGCTTCCCGATTATGTTGTGGAAATACAACCAACACTGCCGGTTGGAGGAAATGTTGTGTGGGAATGGCATGTTTGGGATCATCTGATACAGGATTATAGTTCGGCAAAGGCAAATTATGGTGTTGTGAGTACGCATCCTGAATTAATTGATGCTGATGGCGATCACAGGATGCTCCCGCTGTTCTGGAATCATATGAATTGCATCGACTACAACCCTGCCTTTGATCAGATAGCAGTGAGCGTAAGAGGGAACAGCGAAGTGTGGGTAATTGATCACAGCACGACTACAGCGCAGGCAGCTGGTCATTCCGGAGGAACGTACGGCAAGGGTGGCGACCTCCTTTACCGCTGGGGAAACCCGTTAACGTATGGTGCAGGAACCGTGGCAAATCAACAATATTTCGAACAGCATGATGTGGAATGGGTTAAACCAGGTTGCCCCGGTGCCGGGAATTTTACCTGTTATAACAATGGATTGGGGCGCACACCGCTCTATTCAACAGTAGATGAAATAACACCTCCGGTTGATATTTACGGAAATTATTCGTTGGCTACCGGAGCGGCATTTGGCCCGGCCAATGTTACCTGGCACTATCAGGCAACGCCTCCGGAATCACTATACTCGGAAAATATCTCAGGGGCACAGCGGCAACCCAATTGCAATACACTGATCGACGAAGGCGGACATGGCGATTTTACCGAAGTTACGCCTGCTGGTGAAATTGTCTGGAAATACATCTGCCCTGTTGATGATCATGGCCCGATGACACAGGGGGATACAATCCCGGTAAATCCGGTAAGACCTGATGAAACAATGAATTCAGTGTTCAGGGTATACAGGTATGCCCCTGATTATGCTGCATTTGTCGGAAAAGACCTGACTCCGGGAGGCTACATAGAACTTTACCCAACCGGAATTGGGGATCAAACCATTCAATCACCCTTAATTCAGAGTTATCCCAATCCGTTCACAACCAGAATTGGCCTTACAAATACCATTGGAACAGAGGTGTTTGTTTTGACCAATAGTCTGGGACAAATCATCTGGTCGGGGAAGCAAATTGAGCAACAGGATTTTTCCGGCCTGGCACCTGGTTTCTATTTCCTGAAAATAGAAGCGCAAAATTCAGTACAGACGATTAAACTTATTAAGAAATAAGGGTCTGTTTAATTTCTTGTTTAGCTGTATTTCAGTGTGTAAGACTATGTCGCAGGCGTAAAATATGGGTAGAAATCCAGTGGTTTGAGAGCTGTTTCGTTGCAAATGGGACGAAAGAATTCATCTCTCCCTGTTTTTCTACCCACCTACAATCCCAAAACGGATTGAAAATAAATGTAACATTCTTAAAAATGATAGAGCGGAGTCATACCAGTTGATATTGGTTGATGGAACTTTCATTCAAAAGGACCCTTCCCGGCCCTGCCCTCAGGAAGGGGCCTGGGGCGGGTATATGAGAACTGGCATTGGCCCAGTTCGAATATTTGTGAATTAACCAGGGCAGAAACAGAATAAAAATCTATTTTTGTCAAACGCTAATCTAAACAAGGAAATGTCCATTCTTATTCCAATTCAGCGAGGGAAGTCGAACCTCGTTGATTTCCAATTTCCCTATGGAAAACCAAAGGAGATTTTTTTTGGATGGTATTCACCGGAAGTCAGTTTTATCAACTACTTCCAACAGAGAACCTGGTGTAAAAGATTAGTTTATCAGGATTACTAAACAATCAACCATATAAATATGAGAACATTATTCAAGATCGTTGGCTTGTTGCAATTCGTCCTGGCAACCGGAATATTGTCTGCCCAGGTGATCCTGGAAAAGAATGATAATCATGTGATCTACTATTCAATCGACGGCACCAAGATCAGGTTTTGTGCTGAAGACCTGATTGACAATGAAAACAATATCCAGGATGCAGGGGGTACAAGCGGCCGAAATACCTATTGTGGAAAAAGCTTTGACGTTTACGAGGGACATACGAGCTACGTACATTCAAATGGCGATATCCTCAACAATCAATGGGATGAATGTGTATTTGAGATTGAGATTTACAAAGAAGGCGAATTCAGGTCATTTGGTGCAAAAGGCCAATGGATGTCCACAAAATACAGTTCTTCTCCGCATCCTGTCTGGACATTTGAAACATTATTGACAGACCTTCTTGTAAACGAAAGATTAAGGATAAAAGTGAGGGTCTTTCTGTCGCGGGTCGCCAGGAATCCATCAATTATGATCAATTATACTACATTTTATTATCCGAATCAGTCCTGCTACTGCGAAGGCGACAGCCGACGGCATAAGCCGACCAGCAATGCTGTTTATTATACACTAGATTTCCTCTCTTCCACCGATCCCGCAATCGAAGGGGTCAGGGAGAGTTTTAAAAAATCGCTGGATAATGAAGAACGTATCAACCTGATGGGCAATGTTTACCAAAACCTTGTCACCTATGAATATAACCGTAATGCTACCACATATGAACCAAAATTCTCCGGTGTATATGTGCGGCTTTCAGATGGCAGGTATATCGAAATACCCGACAATAAATTCATGTACGGTGCCTTTTATTGCAGCGATGACGTCCTGATCACGAAACTGGGATATTTCAGTGAGAACAAAGTGCCGGTTTTTTATTACGACGAATTCAAGCAGGTAAGCAAACTCAAAATCGACAAGTCAGCGTTTGTCGAGTTTGTTGTCAATGCTTCGGGAGAATATCTTGCAAAAAATCTTAAATACCTCACCCTGCACCCGGTACGGGAAAAGAAACTCCGGCCTGTGACAAATTGCACTCTTTATGTAATGGAAAATGAATACGTAAAGGATAAGACAGAACAAACTGTATTTTACTTCGATGCACAAATCCCAGTCAAGGTTTATGCAAGCAGCAACGGTGTTTACCGTTACACAGTCCCGGGTGGTTTGCCAGAGGGTTTATACGGGTTCTGGCTAGGTAATGCGGTTTGGATCATTGAAATCAAATAGTTGTCAAATTTATGGATATGAAAAAATTGTTTGTTTGGGCTATGATCCTCACCTTGGGCGTCCATAACGGATTCTCTCAAGGATATGAAATTGCGCTGTCCATCAGCGGTTATGAATCATCACAAGCCTGTCTGGGCTATTATTGGGGCGATAAGAAAATCGTTGTCGACACGGCGGAAGTTACTGGAAAATCCGGTTTGGTTTTCCGTGGCTCAAATCCTCTTCCTGGTGGACTATATTTTATTTTGCTGTCTGACAATGTCAGTTTTAATTTTTTTGTCGACGGCATAACAAATAAATTTTCAATAAAAACCGCGGTTCCTGAACTTCAGAAAAAGCTGAAGGTCTCCGGGTTTAAGGATAATGATGTTTTCATGGATTACCTTTCGGCAGTTGAAAAAATTGAACAGAAATCTGCCGGGAACAGGCCGGCATTTGAAGCTGCAGTGATGGCTTATATTGCGAATATCTCCGGAAAATATCCGGACATGCTTACAACAAAGTATCTGCGAATGCTTAATATCCCCAAACCCCATGGTGAGGAATTTAAGTATTTTGATTTCTCCGATGTTCGTATTTTAAGGACCGATCTGTACTGGCAAAAAATCAGGTTCTACATTGAAAATAGCACCAGGGCTTACAAAGACGCGGATTATCAAACACGATCAGCCTGTTACTTTCTCGACAATCTATCGGGTAATGAGGAAGTTTTCAAACATACTTCAACATGGCTGATCAATGATTTTGACAGCCGCAATGATATAATCAGTGAATCAGTTTACAACGCACTGGTAAAGAAATACTATATACAGGCGAACCGGACGTGGATTACACCTGAATACAGGGAAAAACTCCTTCAATCAATTGACAACAAACAGTTTGATATTGCCAATGTCAGCAATTCTCTGTCGCTGATTGAGGCATATACTTCCGATTTTCCTTCAGGTATCCATCGGGAGGAGGCACAGCTCAGGATCGAAGAACTTAAGTTTGCCCAGGCCAGGCAGCAAAACACGCAGGAGGCTTTCAGAAAATATTTGACCGGGTATCCTGCCGGGCGTTTTGTTCGTGCAGCCGAAAGCTCCATCGACTCTATCGTCTACGCTGCGGCAAAGAGCAGCAGAAATATAGGCTCCCTGAACGCCTATCTGGCAAAGTATCCAAAAGGTCGTTTCAGGCAAAATGCACTGGGAGATATCGAAGATATTTCCTTCCAGGATGCCACTGCCGCCAACACATTCGCGTCGTATACGCAATTCACAAATGCCTACCCCGGAAGCAGGTATAAGCCACAGATTGATCAGAAGGTCGAAGAACTGCAGTATCGCGAAGCGAAGCGACTGAACACGGAGGCAGCCTATAAATCTTTCCTGGCTAATAATCCTTCTGGCGTTTTCAACAGCCAGGCCCGGCAGGATATGGATAAGATCTATGAAAAGGAACGCAGGGTTGCGCTTTTGGAAGCCAGTAAGACCGGGATAGTTTCACTTAATGCCTTTGCCGATAAATACCCCGGAACCAAAGAGGCTGAAATTGCCCGGAATTCCGTAAACCGTTTCAATATCGAGCACAATTCGCTTGAGAAAAAAATCTATATAACAGAACGGCTTCTCGTAGGCATGGAAGGTGACAGGGATTTTTTAAACGACGTCTTCGAGGATTCGAGGAACACCGTCAGCGGTGGAAAGCATTTCAACCTGTTCGCATTAACGACATTGCAAAACCGGACGGAACAGTTCATCAAACTAAAGGTAGAAGTCCATCTCAACCTCATTAATATCTCCAATATTTCTATCTTTTACAATGTTTCAAATGACTACCAGATTCAGTATTACTTCCTGGAACTGAAACCCGGAGAAAAACAATCGCTTTTGGTCCTTTTCAGGAATGTTGGAGAAGGGTTCAGTATCGGGAAAGCGCTTGGTGATCATTCCATTGCCGGATCGCTTTACAGCATTGGCAAGGAGACGCAGATTGACGGCAACAAGCCCCTCGATGTCATCCTGTTTGAGGAGACCGGGCCGTTGCCGGTACCTACGCTGATGCGACAGGAAAAACTCATCCGTGATGTGGTTGCCAACCATGGCAACATTATTGTAAATAACAAGTCACAATATGATCGTGTCAACCAATGGATTAGCAGTTTTACGGGTAGCACTTCAGATGACAAAGCCTACCTCAGCATTTATTTTACCAAGAAAACTAATTTGAAGGAGACACTTGCAATTTATGATGATAAGAATAAGCAAGTTGTTACCGATGAATTTTCAACATCCGGCCTTAAGTCGCCAAAATATTTACTCGATCCAGACAAGAATTACACGGTAGCAGTCCCCGGATGTTCTAAGAAAATGCAGGTGTTTGTAAAAAAGAAGATTACCCATTTGGTTGTAAAGGAGGATTGTACCTTCACCATTAACAAAGAAGATCAGCTAAAATAAAGATTATTTGCCCAGAAAATCACCAATTTTTTGTAACAGGTCTTTCTTAGGAATCGGTTTTGATAGAAAATCGTCGCAACCGGCGTCCAGACACCTCTTTTTATCCTTATCAAACGCATAGGCGGTAAGGGCAATAACCGGTAATTGAGGTCTGATCTTTTTAATCTCCCTTGTTGCCTCGTAACCATTCATCACCGGCAGCTGAATATCCATTAGAACCAGATCAATGGAAGAATTATCCTGACATAAATTCAGGCCAATCAGTCCGTTATCAGCACTCAGTATTGTAACCTGTGTAGCTTTTAACATCGTAATGATTAATTCGATGTTTTCCGGGACATCCTCAACGATCAGAATAGTTTTGCCTGATAGATTTAATGACTGAGTCTGAGGTTGCAGTGGTTTGTCCTTCAGTACTTCATCATGGCTGATACAATCAGGCAATGAAAAATAAAATGTTGATCCTGTACCCTTTTCAGAAGTCAACCACATTTTACCTCCCATCAGTTCCAGCAATCCTTTTGATATCGGTAATCCTAAACCTGTTCCACCGAAATTTTTAGTGTGCGTCTCTTCTTCCTGACGGAATTGTTTGAAGATGATTTCCTGATTTTGAGCTGAAATCCCAAGTCCGGTATCCTGAACAAAGAAAATCAGATTATCTTTTTCACGGGTGTAGCCAAAAGTGATTTTTCCTGAAAATGTAAATTTGAGCGCATTGCTGAGGAGGTTGTGAAGGATCTGTTCCAGCCTCACCCGGTCACAATAAATATGAAGCTGCTCCCCTGGTGTTCTTCTCTTCCATTCAATGACAAGGTCCTTTTTTCCGCTTCGGTGCTTCAAATCGGTAAAGGATGTAGAAAGTTTTTCAAGTAAAACGTCCAGGTTAAAATGAACCGGTTGTAATGTCATCTGGTTACTATCAATTCTGGAAATATCAAGAACATCATTGATGATGGATAAAAGCTGGTTGCTGCTCCTGCTGATCATTGACATGTATTGCAGGCGTTCCTGAGGGGTTGGGTCTTCCTGCTCCAGCAATTGAACAAAGCCAAGGATGCAATTCATGGGCGTACGGATTTCATGTGACATGTTCGACAGAAATGCCGTTTTAAGCCGGTCCGATTCTTCGGCTTTATTTTTCAGGTAAATAAGGACTTTCTCTGATTCCAGCTTGTTTTTAATTTCAACCTGGAGTTTATCTTTGGTGATAAAGGAGTCTTCGATTAACCTGGCCATCTCGCCGAATTCATTACTTGATGATTTCAATGACTGAAGGTGTTGAATTTCTCCCGTATTCAACGATTTGATGATGGACTTCAGCGGAATGACCATCCATTTCCGTGAAAGGAATCCCAGAATCAGTATAACTGACAAACCAATAAAAATGAAGATAATGGTAAAAACCGTAGAGTCTTTTTCCCATTCCTTGAAATTATATGCCGGAAAAGTAAAGACCATTTTTGCAACAGGCTTGTTCTTCAAATCGGGCAGGTTGTAGTTTATGGTATAGGAATCCGCAACTGAGTTGTGATACTCTTTGATTGCCGGATTGCTTATCTGGATTCTTGACCCGGTAATTTCTTCAAGATGATGTAGCTGGTTCTTATTCCAATCCCTCCCAAAGAACAGGTATCCTTTGGCCGGGAGGGTGTGTTTGGTATCAGTCGTTGAAACAACCGTGGCGCCGGAAATTTCGACCAGTTTATTGTTGATTTTTATGAAAAAATGGCAGAATGGAGTCTTGGGTGTCAGTAAATGCTTTATCTGACTGGACAATAATATGCTGTCCAGATCGAAGGAACTAGAATCATTGACATAGTAGACCCGGTTTCCATTTTGATTAAAAACCCAGATATGATTGAATAAAAAAGTCGAGAGCAGCGAATTCAGGCATTCCTTTTCAAATTTCCTGGTAGGATTAAGAATATAATCAGATGTTTCATCCCATTCGGAATTATCGCGCAGCGGCCGCATGAAAACCTCCTGATCTATTTTAAGGATGTTATCCACCATCCTTTCATTGTTGGTATGCGATGATTTCAGGAATATGTCTAACCTGATATTTTCAGATAATTTCAAAACCATCAGAATAGCAATGATGGCCCCAATCAGAATTACCTGAAGAATATACAACCGAGTGATCGTCTTCATCTGTTCAGCCCTCTGTTTTATTTCTGAAACATAGGAATATTAATTTGCTAAGATAACTCTAAAACTTGAATTCCGCATCAGATATAGGTTTTTGACAAACAAAAATATATGATGTAGTTGAATATGACAAATTTTAATTTGATTGAGCGCAATCATGCCAGTGATGGATTTGGTCAGCAATCACCCACGGTTAATAATATTACGCGCTTTCAGCGCTGGTTCTTTTTTAACCGGTCTTTTAGTAATTTTAGCCTTTTACTGGTATGATTGTGCCCAATCAGTAAATTTAAAAAGAAGAAAGTAAGCTAAGGCCATGAACCAACGATTTAGCCGTTTATCGGGATAAAAGTTATAAAAAGGATGATAAACATGCCTGTTCCGAAAAAAATGAATTATCTTTGAATGACATAAATTCATAATATATTAACAGTCAATTACCGTGTACATATTTTATAAACCTAAAAAATTATGAAAACAAACCAAAGAAAATCAATCAGCTCGGTATTTGGTTTTGCCATGGTTGCCGTCCTTGGATTCTATCTGCTTTTCCCGGGTACAATCAATGCACAGTGGAACACCAATACTTCTGTAAATTTACTGATTTCAAGCCTTACGATTGCCGATATGCAGGCAGCACCCACCACCGACGGAAAAACATGGATTGCCTTCTACTCTGAGACTTTCGGCAATTATAACATGATGGCGCAGTTGATTGATGCAAATGGCAACAAACTTCTTGGACCGGATGGCATGCTGGTCGGCAGCTATCCTTCAGGTTCCGCCACCTATGTTTTCAATGCTTGCGTTGATGCTTCCAATAATTTTATCATCGGATACCAGGACCAAAGAAGTGGAGGCATGGATGCTGTGGTATATAAAATTTCTGAAACCGGCACTCAATTATGGGGTGCAGATGGTATTGTACTGGGCGGAGGTCTGGCTCCTTATCCAGCCGCTTTAAGCAACGGGGAAGTAATTGTTGCATGGAACGGAGATGCAGGCAATACCCTGAACCTGCAAAAAATTACTGTGGGCGGTACGCTGGCATGGTCAACGCCGAAGTTGGTTCTTGTCAACTCAGCTACTACAAGCCGTGGACAGCCAATTGCAAATACAGAAGGTAAATTCACCATGGTATATCAAGAAGGTGGTATGTACTCTACCTTGTATGCACAAATGTTTAGCAATTCGGGAACTGCCCTTTATCCGCCTTTACAGATATGTAACCAGACTACAGCTGCGTACCGGTATTATTCGATTGCCGCTGAAGCCGACACGACATATTTTGGCTATTATTCTTCTCTTGGTAACCGTTTTAATTCTTTTCTTCAGCGGATTAATCCGGGTGGAACCATTCCATGGGGAATGAACGGCTCAAATTTCAACACTGCTGTTGGAACAAATGACAGCTATCAGGGAGAGACCAGCATAAACCTTACTCCAGGGTCTGCTTTTGTATGGTCTGTCTGCAATTTCAGCAATCCTAATCAAACAACATACGGAGTGTATATTCAGAAATTCCTGAAAGCTACAGGGGCACGGCAGTTTACTGATTTGGCGAAAGTTGTATATGCCATCAGCGCCAGCACTGATCAACGTTGCGGTAACCTTGCCCTGGTATCCGACAATCCAATGTTTATGAGTTACAATGTGAATGATAAAATTTTTGTTACAAGACTCGATGCCAGTGGCAATTTTGTATGGCCCGGGAACAGGATTGAGATAAGCTCTACAACCGCAACCCAGGCAGTTCCTAAAATGCGTTTCGAGTTTACACCCGATGGACCAAACAGGTGCGCCGGTTCGTGGATTGAGAACAGGGGGCCAGGCTACAAGGGCTATGCCCAGGGTGTTTCCATTGGCGGCCTGATCGGCATGACTGTTGCCACCCAGGGGGGTGTTCCTGCAACTATCACAACGAACGAAGGGACCTTACAAATGGTTGCAACGGTTTTCCCTGCTACCGCAAACCAGAGCGTGACCTGGAGCATTGTTCCGGGAACAGGCATGGCTTCCATCAATGCTGCAGGATTGGTTACGGCAATTTCAGATGGCACAGCCTATGCAAAGGCCACTGCGGTCCAGGACACTACGGTGAAAGATTCATTAATGATCACCATGAGCGGGCAGGCTGCCCAACCACCTGCAGTTGTGACCTTAGCTGCAACTGGTGTTACATCATCGGTGGCAACTTTGAATGGAACGGTTAATGCAAATTCATTAACTACCGATGTATTCTTCGACTGGGGTCTCACTTCCTCCTACGGCAATACCGTTGCTGCGGTCCCGTCAACTGTTACAGGAACAACGGCAACCCCGGTTTTATTAAATATCAGCAGCCTCCAGTCTTTAACTACATACCATTTCCGTGTTAAAGGAAGCAGTGTTGCCGGAACAAGAACCGGTGAGGATATGACATTTACAACATCACCTGGAGTAGGAGTTCCCGACAAAGCTCCCTTGAAGGCGGAGATTTATCCTGTTCCCAATGATGGGCAATTCAATATTTCCATCAAAAGCGGATCAAATAAAACATTTTCCCTGGTGGTGTATAACAATCTCGGATCTGAAATATTCAGCAACAGCAACCTCAATACAAACGGAACCGGAGCCATTGCTGTCGATCTCAGACCCATTCCTGCCGGCATTTATACGCTCATTTTGCGTAGTTCAGGCGAACAGGTGGTTTATAAGATGGTGGTAAATAAATAATCATTTTACCCGGTTAATCTTTGCATTACTTTTTGGGTCCGATGAAAAAATTGCTGACCGGGCTGCTCGTTTTATTATGTGATGCCTGCTTTACGCAGACAGCTCCTTCAATTCAATTTAACGTTGTACCCGATTGGGGCAGCAGCCACCTCCTGCAAGGGATGGTCCATCATACCACTTTGAGCGATCATGGTGTTGCGGTTTATATTTTTCTTGAGGAGGCAGGAGGATGGTGGAATAAACCATTTGCCTCGAATCCGGTTACATCGATTCAACAGGATTCAGGTTTCACAACAAACATTGCGACAGCCGCAACAGACCCATTTGCAACAAAAATCATCGCTTTCCTGGTTCCCTTATCTTTTTCTCCACCTGTTATTTCCGGAAAAAATCTTCCCGAGACCTTATTTTCATTTCCGTATGTTGCCTCATGCAGACCCCATGGCAACCGGATCATTTCGTGGTCGGGATTTGACTGGATCGTTAAAAAATCTATCGGCAGCAGTTTATTGCCCATCGGACCGGGGCCTAACATATTCAATGACAACGATTCAATGGTATGGGTCGACAACCAGCAGCGGTTGCATCTCCGGATAGCAAAAGCCGGAAATGACTGGCATTGCTCCGAATTAATCTGTAAATCATCACTGGGCTATAACCGGTATCAGTTCGATATTGGCAGCAGGATTGACCTGCTTGATTGCAACATTATTGCAGGTATTTTCACATGGGATGACTGTTCTCCCCTTGCACGGCCACCCAATATGTACTTCAGGGAAATTGATTTCGAATTCTCGAGATGGGGCAATGCAAATAATCAAAATTCGCAATATGTTATTCAGCCTTATACCGTAACAGGGAATGTGAACCGTTTCGACATGAATCTGACCGGTATTGACCATTCTGTCCATTCCTTTGATTGGACATCAGACTCAATCATTTTTAAAAGTACCTGGGGGGATTCTTCCTACACATGGAAATATTTGAATTCGGCCTATATTCCTGTACCTGCGAATGAAAACATAAGAATCAATTTCCATCTGTTTTCCGGAACACCTCCATCAGACAACCAGCATGCCGAGTTAATTCTAAATTCATTTATGACCACCATTGACAAACATGGAGATAAAAATACACATGTCAGCATATTTCCAAATCCGGTCGAGCAGGGGTGTCAGATTGAAATTCTATCAGAGAGACCAAAGGATATTGAGATTGGCATCATTGATCTTCAGGGGAAGTTCCTCAGAAAAGTGTTTGCCGGTAAACTTAAAGTCGGTTCAAACAGGTTTGAATGGAATGGCAGGACTGAAAACGAAAAACGCATCAAACCGGGACTATATTTAATCTATATCAGGGAAAAGAGTGAAACCAACTATTACAAGATTGTAAAAATATAAAATTGATTCCATTCCAAAAAGTTAAAAGAATATTTTCACCGCAAAGGCGCGAAGACGCAAACATTTCAAATTCAAGCATTAAGTTTTAGCGTTTTCGCGCCTTTGCGGTGGAAAAAAGTTTTCGGAGTCGACTCTAAGTTTCGTTCGCAGTTCATCTGAAAATGCCTTCCGTTACTTCCTGGTGAGGCTCAGTTGATAATAGTCCCAGGATGAATAAATGTTCTGTACGGTAACCAGGGAGGAAGTATCCACTACAAACTCACTCAATCCGATGGGATGCTGCGGATTGGACCAATCGTAGGTATATCCGAGCCTTGTCCATGGAAAAGCACTGCTAGTCGAAGTGTCATATTTTGTGATCATTTCATTCAGGAACCAGGATTTGTGTTTCTGGCTTACGGCCGACGGAAAATATAGATCAGCCTCATGATCGGTGATCTCAGGATCCGGGGCAGGGCGAAACAAATTTTCGGGATAAACCCAGTATTCTACAAAATAGTCGTTCTGGGTATCGGGTGGCATGCCCAAAACCTGGGCAATACGCAGATGCATTGATAATTGATCGGGGAACTGGTTCTTCTTCAAAAATCCCGACATCTCGGGAACTGTGGTAATCCATGACATGTAAGCCTGGTTGTTGCTGGTTTTGAATGGCATTCCTACCGGCCAGAATTGGATGGAGCTTTGTTTCATCCAGGAAACGACCAGTACACGCATTTTCCCCGTTGAATCGGATGACCATGTGAGATTTCCTTGTCCGGCCGTACTGTCTCCGAAATAGTTAACGGCAACCAGGTTGCGGTAAATTTCGTATGGTTCAGCCGTTTTGGCATCCACAACAGCCAGTTTGTAATTTTTTTTCAGGGTTGCCATATCCTGCCCGACTGGTTTGTAAACCGTTTTGGTTTTCATGCAACCGGCCAGTATTGCTACTGAAAAACAGAGAATTAAAAACAACTGGAAAAACTTTCCCGGGTCACACCTCAATCCGGTGTTCTTTAAAACTTCCTCAAACTTTTTTTTCATCGGTGCTTCTTTTAAATGAGCTTTTGAAAATTACTGTCCCGTAAATTTACATACATTTTTCGGTATCCTTTCTCTAGGGATATTTTTAAATACCGGAGTAATTGAATGGTTCTTAAAAGTCAGTTTTGGAATGAACGAGAAAGAGCCAGTAGATCAATAATTTATTTGCCAATTCTTCTACCCATGAAATGCAAATATCAACTTGTCAGATAGTGGTGAAATGTTTTTGGATCAAGCGAAAAATCCGAGGGTATTACATCTGCTCCCCAATTTGCAGCATAACTGCGAAAGGGTGATGGTAAGGGCTGAAAATTTTCAGCCCTTACGTGGAAAACGCCATAGATTATTCGTCTTAATGTTTGATAAACCCAACGACTATGCTTCGACAGGTTTAACAACCATGTCGCCACGATGGGGCTTTGTAAACGCAGCTTGGATCACCAATAACTAGGTTATGCATTGGCAATATCCGATTATGAGCCCGACAACTATTTACTGAATGCTTATACGCCATACCCTCTCATAATACAATATAAGTTCTTATTAAAATGAAGTATACTTCATATTCTTTACATTATTGTCGTATATTTGAAGTATATTTAATGTTTATGACACCAACTATCAACCCACATATCAAACGGCCACTTTACATTGACCGTGCCCTGCCTTTTCTCGCCAAGAATCTGATCAAAATATTTACCGGCCAGCGAAGAACCGGAAAGAGTTATATGCTTTTTCAGATCATTGAACTGGCTGAAACATTGCACCCTGGTTCTCACATTATTTATATCGACAAAGATATTCATGAGTTTGATTTTATCAGAAACGATAAGGATCTTCTTGATCATGTTGAGAAAAACCGCCGTCCGGGGG
>CAIYES010000429.1 GCA_903925275.1 uncultured Bacteroidales bacterium | reverse complement strand
CATGTGGCCCGAAAAAATAAATATTATCACATGAAATTTTAACAGACTCTAAAAGGAAAAAATCTTTGTTATAAAATAAACAACAAATAGGTGAATTATAAAATGTCCATTTCAAAACATCTGTCCTGCATCTTGAAAACAGTTATATTAATGCAGAAATTTACAGCTATTCAGTTGATTTCTATTCAAACCCTGCGATTCTGTTATTTAGTCCATGTTAAAATTGCACGGTTTTTGATAATATTTTCCTTCTATTGTTAGTTTATTAACAAAGAAATTATAATTTTGCTTAATGAATTTGAATCAGAGTATAAAAAATATAATCAACTAAATATCAATAATATGGCACCAAACGGAAATAATTACATCAATGAATTGGTGGAGATTCACGGCAGAAGCAGAACGAGTTTAATGCCAATTCTTCAGGAAGTAGTTGCACGAAATAATTTCATTTCAGACCAGGACATGACTGAAATTGCCAAAGAACTTGATCTTTCTGCTGCCCAGGTTTACGGAACAGCCACGTTTTACTCATTCCTGGATACATTGCCACGGGGTGAATTCGTCATCAGGGTTTGCAAAACAATTACCTGCGATATGCACGGTAAGAAAACCATCATTCAAACGTTGGAGGACATGTTGAAAATAAAGGTCGGGGAAACAACCCCAAATAAGAAGTTCACCCTTCTTGAAACCAATTGCCTCGGATGGTGCCATGAGGGTCCGGCCATGCTCATCAACGACACTCCCTTTAGTGGTCTTACCACCGAAAAGGTGCATGATATCATCAGTGATTATATTCATAAATAACATTTATAGAAAATAGGAGAAACAGTCATGTCAGAACAAACCCTTAAAAGAGTTGACTTAATCTTCGGGGAATATTCCAACGAAAAATATAAGGTTTTAGCCAGCACATTAGCGCGGACCAACGAGGATATCCTGAAAGACATTCTGGAATCAGGCCTTCGTGGCCGTGGTGGCGCCGGTTTCCCGACAGCCATGAAATGGAAATTCACTGCTGAAACACCAAGTGATGAAAAGTTTGTCGTGTGCAATGCAGATGAAGGCGAACCGGGCACCTTTAAGGACCGTGAGATTTTGTATCGGGTTCCACGCAAGGTTTTCTCAGGAATGGCTATTTGCGGCAAAGTGATTGGCGCCAGGAAGGGCTACATGTACCTTCGTGGGGAATACAAATTCATGGTACCCGATCTGATGAAAGAGCTGGACTCTTATCATGAACATGCAAAAGAGCTTGGTTTTGATTTTACCATTGAAATCCGGATGGGCTCAGGTGCTTACATCTGCGGCGAAGAGAGTGCCCTTTTTGAATCCATGGAAGGCCATCGTGGTGAACCCCGCAACAAGCCTCCATATCCTACCACGAGCGGGTTTATGAAAAAACCCACGGTCATTAACAATGTGGAAACCTTCGTAAATGTGCTTATGATCATGCGCCTCGGTCCCGATCAATATAAAAAACTCGGCACTACCGACTCACGCGGTTCAAAGGTTTTCTCGGTTTCAGGCGATACCCCAATCCCGGGAATTTATGAACTTGAACTCGGCATGCCTCTCGATCGTTTCGTTGATGAATTCGGCGACGGAGATACCAAAGCAGTTCAGGTTGGAGGAGCTTCGGGCTTTTGCGTTCCACGCAAAAAATTCAAGGATACGATCATCGGCTTTGAAGGTGTCCCCACAGGAGGCTCCATGATGATCTTTAACAGTTCACGCTCCATGTACAATGTGCTGCACAATTACCTCGAATTCTTTGAAGAAGAATCCTGCGGACAGTGTACACCGTGCCGTGTTGGATGCCAGCAACTGCTCAAGGGAATCGTTGCAGTTAAAAAAAGTGAAAAAAAAGCTGTATACCTCGACCAACTCATGAAATTGAGTGAAAGTATGAAAATTACTGCAAAATGTGGCCTTGGTCAATCCGTAGCCAATTCATTCTCCTCAATTGTCAACAATTTCAAGGAAGAAATGATTTACTAATTCAGTATTAACAAGAAAATATAACAACAAGCTATGGCTAAAAAAATAGATCTCACAATTGACGGTATCAATGTAACCGTTGATGAAGGTACCACCATCCTTGAAGCAGCACGCATCCTTAATATTCATATTCCTACCCTATGCTATCATGAAGACCTTTGCGTGGCGGGTAATTGCCGTGTTTGCGTTGTTGAGCAGGAAAAAGTCAGAAACCTGCCTGCCTCTTGTGCAACACCTGCTACTGAAGGAATGGTGATCCATACCAACAGCATGAAGGTTCGGATGGCTCGCAAGCACATTGTCGAGTTACTGCTTTCGGAACACCACGCCGATTGTACCAAATGTTATAAAAACGGCAATTGCGAACTCCAGGGACTGGCATCGCAGATGCTTACCGGTGATCACCTTTTCCTCGACCTGGTTCCCGATAAAAATTACACCATCGACATGTTCAATACAGCCATCATCAAGGATGACAGCCGCTGTATCCGCTGTCAGCGTTGTGTACGTACGTGTGAAGAGCTGCAAAGTGTTAGTGCACTTGGCGTTGCCTACAAGGGCAATAAAATGAAAATATCAACATTTTTCGAACATTCTTTGTTTGAGGTGGTTTGTACCAATTGTGGACAATGCGTGAACCGCTGTCCGACCGGGGCTCTGATTGAACGCAATTACATTGACCAGGTATGGGATGCTATTTATGATCCTTCCAAACATGTGGTAGTCCAAACTGCTCCAGCAGTGCGTGTGGCCCTTGGCGAAGCGCTTGGCATGTCCACAGGTAAAATCGTTACGGGAAAAATGGTTGCTGCACTCAGGAGAATGGGTTTCAGCTCGGTGCTGGACACTGATTTTACAGCCGATTTGACCATTATTGAAGAGGGACATGAACTCCTCACCCGCCTGAAGAGAGCGCTGGTTGACAAGGACCCGACCGTTTCCTTACCAATGGCTACTTCGTGTTCGCCGGGATGGATAAAATTTATTGAACATACCTTCCCTGAATACCTGCCCAATCTTTCGACTTGCAAATCGCCACAACAAATGTTTGGTGCCTTGGCAAAAACCTATTATGCTCAAAAACGCAAAATAGACCCCAAGGATATAGTTTCGGTTTCCATCATGCCCTGCACCGCGAAGAAATTCGAAGCCAACCGCCCTGAAATGCGCTCAAGTGGCTACAAAGATGTTGACTATGTGCTGACTACACGCGAACTCGGGATCATGATCAAACAGGCTGGTTTAGATTTTGAAGAATTACCAGAAGAGAAATTTGACAGTTTCATGGGTTCATCTACTGGCGCAGCCGTTATTTTCGGGTCAACAGGCGGAGTTATGGAAGCTGCATTGCGCACAGCCTATGAAATCGTAACCGGACGCGAAGTTCCCTTCGATGGGTTGAACATCATACCGGTGAGGGGAACAGAAAACGAAGTTCGTGAGGCTACCATAAAAATTGAAAACGTAAAACCCGAATGGAATTTCCTGGAAGGTGTTGAGTTGAAATGCGCCGTTGCGAATGGATTGGCTCATGCGAAAACCTTAATGCAGAATGTCAAAAATGGCACAGCTACCTATCATTTCATTGAAGTGATGGCTTGCCCGGGCGGTTGCCTGGGTGGTGGTGGCCAGCCGATTCCTACCAATAAGGAAATACGTACAAAACGCAAAATGGCTATTTATGAAGAGGACATGGGCATGCCAATCCGTAAATCGCATGAGAACCCCGAAGTTGCGGAGATATACAAAGAATTCCTTGAAAGACCACTGGGACATAAATCACACGATCTACTACATACACACTACACTCCTCGAAAGAGATACTAAAACTGCTATCATTACGCAAAAAGCTGTTCCGAAATCCGGAACAGCTTTTTTTTATCCAAATTATTAGCTGATTGTCATCACGGGCCTTGACAAACGTGCATTTTCCTCATCGTTCCAATCAAGTTGATTTCTTCAGTTCCTGTTTTTTGAGCAATTCTTTTTGTTGCAGAAAGAGTTTTGCTTCAGCCGGGGTTCCCAGGAGGATGGCGAGCCACCGTGTACTCTCATTCTGTTCCAGGATAATCTTCAGCGTCATGGTGAGCGGAACTGACAAAAACATGCCCACGGTTCCCAAAATCATTCCCCAGAAGAGCAGAGAAAGAAATACAACCAGGGTCGACAAGCCCAATCCTTTTCCCATGATCCTGGGTTCAACAAAATTACCAAGGACATTGTTGACAAACAAAAACGACCCCAGTGTCCATAATGCACCACCTATACCGAATTGCACCAGGGCAAAAAGAACAGCCGGAACTGCGGCAATGATCGACCCGATATTCGGAATATAATTCATCAAACCTGCAATCAATGCCCACAGGAGAGGATAGTCAACCCCAATGATCAGTAAGGCTACATAAATGAAAATTCCAACCAACAGGCAAACCAATGTTTTTATTCCAAGGTAGTGCCGGATATTTTTTGTAATAGTAGAAAAATAAGCAATGGAATCATCCGATCCGCTCAGGATTGCTTTTGCTTTCACCGAAAAACTTCCGAATTCGGTAAGCACAAATAATATGATCAGGAAGATCAGGAAAGTATTCCCCATCATATTGAGCAATCCGTTTACGGCACCGGCAGTATATTCGAGAATCCTTGCAGGTTGAATGAGATTTGATGCCTGATCTTCAGGGATTTTTAACCCTTTTTCATTTAAAACCTGAATAAATGATTTGAGGATGGCTGCAAGGGTAGATTCATATTTTGAAACATTGCTTGAAAAGGAGGATATTGTTCCTCCGATCAGGAATGCAAATCCTGAAAAAAGCAAAATCAATCCAAATAAAACCAGTGTAAGCGAAAGCCAGCCGGGTATTCGCTTTTTCTCAAGCCAGGAAATAGGCTGTGCACAGATGATGCTTATGAAAAGCGCAAGTAAGAATGGTGTGATGATAGATCTTGCATAATTCACCCCTGCTACTATGATAATAAAGGCAGCAACCTTAACAATGGGCGAACCATCAATTGATCCGATGATTTTGGTGTTCATTTCGGAATTGATTTATGTAGTTTACTTCTATTAAGTCTTTCATTCATCACAAAGTTCACCATTTTTTTCAATTTCAATGCTTTTTAGTTCAATAAGTTTAAGAATCTGATAAGGTATAAAATAAACTAAGTCTGTTTTTGGATCAAGAGGAAAATCTGGGGGATTACGTTTGAAATTGAAATCGACATGGTGAAAAAGAATCTGGAAAAATCACTGCAATCTTAGAACCCCATCGGGGTGATATCTTTGT